>CALFHQ010000804.1 GCA_937876385.1 uncultured Pseudomonadota bacterium | reverse complement strand
GGAGGTAGTGTGTCGGAGGAGGGGGAGTGCGTGGCGCTTCATCCTGTTGCCTGGATGAGTTGGAGAACCAGAGTACCAGGACAACCACGAGGAGGGTCGCAAAGACTCCTGCCGCTATCGCAAGGCGAAGGCTTTGGGAGCGACTGGACTCGAAGTGGCGATCGTTGGAGTCCGGTTCGAGAACGAGGTCTTCTGGCTGTCTGAGGGTAAGGGCTGCAACCGCGGACCCTTCTCCCCTTCTGGAGAGGAAGGTGTGGTGAATCTGTCGCGCGGCTTCGGAACGTTCCAGAAACGGGCCAAAGACGCCTGCCAATTCCTCAACCGGGAGGAAGGTGGCCACCCCCGCTCCGAGGAGCATCATCCTGGCGTCCGGTGGCATGGGGCCGTCAAATGTCTGTCGAACCTGGAACATGGCCGGGGGTTCCCCCAGGCCGTGGACGTTGGTCTTGTGTTCCGGGGCATCCGTTCCCTGCTGCAGTCCTTGTTGGCGCAGTCTGGCCCCCACGGTTTCCGGGGTAACGAGGTGGGAGACGGACCGAGCAGATAGCAGGATGACGGCGTTTCCGCCGACGGAAGCTACACAGAAACGTCGCTGGCTTATCAGAACGACGGTAGCGGAGAGGAGGATGTCCCTTGAGTTGGAGAGAATCACTTGCTTGCCGTAGACAGCCTGATTGGCCCTCTCGAGGGCCATCTCTGCCCGCCGGGACAGGGACTGTACCCCTTGAGTAGAGGTCAGAGTGGCACTGATGGCTGCCACAGACTGGTCGAGCAGTATGGCCGGTTCGTGACCTGCGTTGGGGTGTTCAACCAATACGAGGGCATCAATATTTTCGGACAGGCGCAGGTGCAGAGCCCTGGCGTTTTGATGCGTAGCGGGGGCTGAACTGATATCGATGCGAAGAGACATACTCTCGGGGAGCCTCCATTGAGGTGCGGTGCCGGGCTATCATATCGGATCTAAGGAAACCGGTAAAGTTTTGCGGCGAGGGGCCGTTTTCTGGAGAGTTCGACTGTGATTATTGGAGTGATGTCAGAATAGAGACTGGACATCCAACATTTTGGTTGTTTTGATTCTCAAAGGCTGGGACTGTAACCCTCGAAGCAAGAGAGGAGACCCCTTTGGAACTGCTCAAGATCACCGACAAGCTCTTTGTTGTACCCGCTCAGAACAAGGGACGCTTCCCTTTTTCCCTGTCCGTCTACGTGGACGCCGAACGGAAAATTCTCTTTGACGCCGGCATTGGAAACAAGCTCCTCAGGGCTTTCTTGCACGAGTACCCGGTGGATATCGTGATTTTCTCACATGCCCACGCCGACCACATCGCCGGCGCCGGTCTTCTGGGGAATCGAGCTCCCCTCTTCGTGCCGGCGGAGAGCCGGGACATCTTCGGCGACCTGGGAGCCATGGGAGGGAAGTTCTTCACCGATCCGCAGGCAATGCAATATTGGGACCGCCTGTTCCGGGAAGGGGTCCAGTTCCACCCCAGCGCGGCCACTCGCACCTACGATGGTCGCAGCGCCTTCGAGTTGGAGGATGTTCGGTTGGTGGCCATTCATACTCCCGGGCACAGCGAAGATCATTACTGCTTCTTCGAGGAACGATCCGGTACATTGTTGCTCTTTGACGTTGATTTGAGTCCCAGCGGCCCGTGGTACGGGGACCCCGGCTCCAGTATCGAACAGTACGAGGCTTCCCTGGCGTTGCTCCGGGCAACCAATGCCGAGATGGCCTTCTCGAGTCATATGGGGGTGTTGCGCAAGGAAGTCTCGAAGCGACTGGAGAGCTTTGGCAACATTCTTCAAGCCCGTGAGGAGCGGCTCCTCGACATGCTGAAGGGGGGACCAAAGAGCGCCGAAGCCCTGGCGAAGCAGTTCCCCTTCACTCCAAGGCACATGGAGCAGCTTCGGCCACTCTACCTGTATTGGGAAACAAACATGGTGAAGAAGCACCTCGACCGCCTCATCGAAGCCGGTAGCGTGAACCCCTCCAAAGACGGCTATCATCGGGTCTCGTAGTGTGAGTTCTTCTGGGCTTTGCGAAGTGGGCGGTCTCAGTGGGCGGGCTATTCGATGGTGTAGGTCGTCATCCACTCTTCGTAGTCCCTGACACGGCCGCGCAGCATATCAAAGTAGCGACTCTGGATGGCCTTCGTGATGGGGCCGGGTTTTCCATCCCCGATGGGACGT
This sequence comes from uncultured Pseudomonadota bacterium, assembly GCA_937876385.1. Taxonomy (GTDB): domain Bacteria; phylum Myxococcota_A; class UBA9042; order CAIXZC01; family CAIXZC01; genus CALFHQ01. The sequence continues at coordinate 3,011 of CALFHQ010000804.1, read as the reverse complement.
CCGTCGATTTCAATTACCGGCGTTACTTCTGCTGCTGTACCACACATGAACACTTCATCGGCGAGCCACATCTCGTCTCGGGTGAATCGAGATTCTTCGATCTCGTAGCCCATGGTTCGGGCCATCTCGAGGATGGTCTCTCGGGTGATCCCGCCGAGAATGGCGCTTCCAAACTGCGGAGTCTTCAGCTTTCCGTTGCGGATGATGAAGATGTTCTCCCCTGTCGCTTCGGAAACGTAGCCGGCCGTGTCCAACATGATGGCTTCGTCCAATCCGGCGTCCTTGGCTTCGTATTTGGCTTGAATGGAGTTGACGTAGTGGCCGCAGATCTTTCCCTTCACCATGGAGGAGTTGACGTGGTGTCGGTTGAAGGAAGAGACCCCGGCACGAATTCCCTTTTCCAGGGCGCCGGCTCCCAGGTAGGCTCCCCACTTCCAGACGATGATGGCCACTCGAATCGGGTTGTTGGGTGCGTACAGTCCCATGGCACCGTCTCCGATGAAGACCAGTGGGCGGATATAGCCTTCAGCGAGGCCGTTGACCACGAGGGTCTCCACGGTGGCACGGCAGAGGGTGTTCAGATCAAAGGGGGACTTCACTCGCATGATCTTCATGGAGTCAAGGAACCGGATCATGTGTTCTTCCAAGCGGAAGATGGCGGAGGAACCGTCCTCCCGTTTGTAAGATCGGATTCCCTCGAAGGCTCCGAGTCCGTAATGGAGCGTATGTGTCAGGATGTGAACGTTGGCGTCATCCCAATTGATGAGTTTGCCGTCCATCCAAATCTTTGCAACCTTATCTACCATTTGTTCCTCCGTGTGAATCACGACTCGAGGCGCAGTGTAGCGGGGATGCTCGGGGGTCGCAAGGAGAGTGATGAGGGAATAAAGTATTCCCTCGTGTCGGAGCTATTCGGAGCCGCCGACCCCTGCGATGATCCCCACGAGAACCAGCAAGACGACGATGGGGGCGATGTAGCGGACGCAGAACTTCCAGAAGGCGTGAATCGGGCGGTGGGTGTTGATTTCGTCTTCGGTTTCTTTCGACGTGAGGATCCAGCCGGCGAAGATCGTGATGAGCAGCCCGCCGATGGGCAGGGACCAGTTGGCGCACAGGTAGTCGAAGAGTGCAAAGAAGGTCATCCCAAAGACCTTGGTATCCCCCAACACGTTAAAGGAGAAAGCGGACGGAATTCCCAGCAGGAACACCGCTGCCGACACTTTCACCACCGCCGCTTTCCGACTCCACCCCCGTTCATCGATGAAGTACGACACGACCACTTCCAGGAGGGAAACAGTGGAGGTCAGTGCAGCAAAGGTGACGAGGAGGAAGAAGACGATGACCAGCGTCGTGCCTCCTTCCAACTGGGAAAAGATGGCTGGAATCGCGGTAAACAGGTTGCCTTGACCGTCCCCTGGGGTTTGGAGGTTGAGGTGGAAGAGGACCCCGAAAATCACCAGGCTGGCGACCAGGGCTACCAGCGTATCGAGGAAGGTCACAGACACTGCACAGGTGACGATTCGGTCCTTCTTCCCCAGATAGCTTCCGTAAGTAATCACGGCGCCCATCCCCAGGGAGAGGCTGAAGAAGGCCTGGCCCATGGCGTCCAGGACCAGAGACGCGGTGACGTGGGAGAAATCGGGATAGAACATGTAGGCGTATGCCGAAGAAGCGTTCTCGCGGCCCATGACCATGAAAAAGAGCCAGAACACCATGATGAGGAGCCCCGGCATGAGGATCTTTGTGACCCGCTCGATCCCTTTTGAGATGCCGCCGATGACCACCGCTGCGGTGAGAAGCACGAAGATCGCCATCCACGCTACCTGCATGGGAGCGCTGGCGGTGAATTGGGCAAAGATTTCCTTTCCGGCATCGGGGGTCACTGTGAGGGAACCCGTCACTGATTTGAGGAGGAAGAAGGCGGTCCAGCCTGCCACTACCCCGTAATAAGAGAGGAGGAGGAACCCGGTAAGGACTCCCAGCGCTCCCACCCACTTCCAGAGGGAGCCTGGCCTCAGAGCTTCAAAGGCTCCCACGGGGTCTTTGCCGCTTCTGCGGCCGATGACGATTTCGGCGATCATCACGGGGAGACCTACGACCACTACCGACAGGAGGTAGATGAGGACGAAGGCTCCAGCCCCGTAGGGTTCTGCTTCGCCGTAGCCTCCGTTCTTGTACGCCATCCATGGAAACTTCCACAGGTTTCCGAGTCCCACGGCGGAACCGGCAGCGGCCATGATGAATCCCATTTTCCCAGCCCAGGAACCTCTCGCCGGTGGGGTTGTTGCACGTTTTGCCATGAGTTCTACCTCCGGATCCCGTTGACGATTCGCTGGAAGCTTCCGATTTGAATACCCCGCACAAGTCCAACCTGTCAAGCATGACGGGGGCGGGAGTTCAGCGGTCGTCACCACAGGCAGTCGTGGCTTCCTTGAACCAGGAGTTGTCTTGCAGTGCAAGGGGTGCTTTGGCGAGACCCGAGAGGCAAGCAGATTTCCCTTCTGTCTTGCTTGTGGTTCGAGCAAAGGCACTCACGACGTGTTGTGCGAGTGCGGGGTCGGTGGTTGGCAGTTTGTCCAACGAGAAGCGGGTGAGGACTTTGGTTGCTTTTCGCTGGAAGCCTTCCTCAACGAGGGTGCCAGAGGCTTTGGCAGTGGCGTACCAGTAGGCTCTCCAGAGTGTGTCTGTTTCGACTTCGGGGCCCTTTTTCAGGGTGTTTGCCAGGACGGTATGTGCTTGCAGGGCGTTGTCGTCTTGCACCGCGCTGTTGGCGTAATTGGAGAGGGAGGCTCCCAGGTTGCGGGCAAACAGTGGGTCGCCGGTCCAGGTGCCGGCCTCAAAGAACTTTGCGGCCTCAAGGAACCTCTTTTGATGGAAGAGGACCCAACCCACCTGGAAGGCCAGGTCGGCGAGGACTCGCTTTTTGGGGGAACGGTAGAGTTTGGAGGCCTGGGCATAGGCGAACTGTGCCACCTCAAGGGCCTTGTCGAAGTTTCCCTCTTCCATGAGAG
>CALFHQ010000803.1 GCA_937876385.1 uncultured Pseudomonadota bacterium | reverse complement strand
GACTGGCTGGCTCGGGCGCGCCCTCGATACACGTCGATGGTATAGCTCATGGTCTGAAACGTGTAGAAGGAGATCCCCACGGGCAAAGCCACCTGGAGGATGGGGAGCGACACCCCTACCCCCAGACCGTGGAGCATGGCGCCCAATTCCCGGGCAAAGAAATCGTAGTACTTGAAGGTTCCCAGCAGTCCGAGGTTGGTCACCATGGACAAAGTCAACCACCGACGGCGGCTCTTCGCCTCGTCGTGTCGTGCGATGGCCTTCCCGGAGACGAAATCCACCACCGTGGACAACAGAATCAGGGACAGAAACCTCCAGTCCCACGCCCCATAGAACACATAGCTGGCAAACAGGAGGAGCAAATTCTGCGGGCGCCGCTTTCCCAGAAGCCAATAAGTCACAAGGACAACGGCGTAGAACAACCAGAATGTGTAGCTGTTGAAAAGCACCCGAGGCTACCTGAGGCTTGAGAAAATCACGGTTACCGAACCCAGTCGAAGTCAACGGCCCGATTCCAACTCTGCTGCAAGCCGAAGCGGACCTTCACACGGGCTGTCCCAGGGGGAACAACTCCGATGAGGGCGTGTTCGTGCCACTGCGAGAGTCCGTATGTGGCGCCGATGATGTCGAGCACCGCAAGATCGGCGTCTACCGAATCCACGGCGATGAGTTCGGCAACCACTCCTCTGTAATCATCGGCTGGGGGCTTTGCTCCCCAGGGAGTCACGTCGTTTCGTTCGTAAAAACGCACGTAAACGATGTCATCCACGTACACCGGAGTCGGATCGGATTCAAGCCAGACCCCATCGGTGGGCTCGGTGCAATCTCCACAAACCCCGACCTGGAAATGCAAATAGCGGGTTCCGTCCTTGGCCTGCGTGGTTGAGGAGTTCACCCCCACCGACCACGGCGAGACGTTTCCACTTCGCCAATGGGTCTCCCACAGATCCGCCAGCCCACTCTCGTCCAGGTCCACTTCAAAGGAGCCATTGTGGGTGGCGAAGGGCTCCACGGTGCCGGGGGCCGAGTAGTCGTCAAGAGACCAGGGCGGGGCACCCGGGGAGGTTCCGTCAACGGGTACCGGAACGGGCCTCACACACACAAACTGAAGGTTCGGGAACTCGGTGTGCTCGGCATCCAGGATGGCCCCGAAGGTCCGGCGGGTAGTGGCGTCTCCGGGGTACCACGTCTCCACGAAGGCGTATGTGTCCGGGCCTTGTGGCACAGAAGGCAGCAACATTTCGAGGTCCGCCATGGTCTGGTTCACCAGAGTCGCCATGTTTCCGTACTGCATCTCGTAGCTCGGATAGAAAGCGATATCGAGGCGTTCTGGGCGGGTGATTCCATTCTGCATCAGGAACAACAAGGAGCGGTACAGCCAGTACATGGAACCGTGCCCCGACACGGGTGGCACGGTGTAGTCGATGAACTGTCGGTTGGAGGCCATCTCATCGTCGGGAGCCAGCAAGAAGGTCAACGAGGCATTCTGCCCCAGTTCCTGGACCTGGTCCCTCAGGGCTTCGTAGTGAGTCGAGAGGAACCAGCGCTGGTTCTTGCTCTCCGTTTGTTTGGCGGGGTCCGCCTCGCTCATGGCGACTCGAACATTGGTATCGATGTACCAGAGGGTCACAGCGGGTCGGCCGTCTGCTCGGTACACAGTGGACAACTCCGTGGCCAGGGACACCCAGGAGGCGTAGACGTTTTCCTGCCATTGGGCCGCGGTCCACTCACACTCACCCAAGGTGGTCGCCGGGGTTCCCACATGGTAGTTGGCACACCCTTCGTATTCCACAGCCAGGACGAGACGAAGGTGGTCTCCCCCCGAAGACGTACCCACAACATCTGAGGCATAGTCTGCCAGGTTCGCAAGCTGTTGTGCCGTTGGAGGGACGTTGAAGGCGCCGTTGTCGGTGGGTGTTGCCCCTTCGGCAGCGGACAGACGGACCCGGGTAATCACCAGACGAACCCCCTCTTGCGCCATTGCATTCAGTTGGGTCTGCACCAGGGTCCGAACGCCAGAGTCGTCGTAGACTCCGAGGAATCCGTTGCTCTCATCGTCGGAAATGGAGTCATAATTTACACCAAAGAAATACTCGTCCGGCATGGGGTCCGCCAGGCAGACCTGCCCATCGGTACAGACCAACCCCGTGGAGCAGATTCCGCATTTGTCCCCGCAGCCGTCGGGGCCACAGGTCAGCCCATCACAAGCCGGCTGGCAGACGCAAATGCCCTGCTCGCAGGCGTCCGGTTCCACGCAGTTGCCACAGCTTCCGCCACAGCCATCGTCTCCACACACCTTCCCGTCGCAATCGGGGATGCACACGCACAGTCCAGACTGGCATTCGTTTTGCGCCGGGCAAGAACCGCAGCTTCCGCCGCAGCCGTCATCGCCGCACTCGACACCATCACAACTGGGACTGCAACAGGCCTCTTCAACGCACAAATCCCCATCGGGGCAACAGGCGTCCCCGCACAAGAGGAAGGCGCAGATGCACTGACCAATGGCGTTGCAACTCTCGAATGTTCCGCACTCACCGCAAACCCCGCCGCAGTTGTCGGCACCGCACATCTTGTTTTGGCACTGGGGCACGCAATCGCAGACGCCTGCCGCAGAGCATATCTCTCCCTGGCCGCAGCTTCCGCAAGAGCCGCCGCAGCCATCGCTTCCACACACCTTCCCGTCGCAATTGGGCTGGCAGTAGCACGCCCCGCCGATGCAGGTGTAGGGTTCCTGGCAATCCCCGCAAGACCCGCCACATCCATCCGAGCCACACTGTTTGCCCAGGCAGTTGGGCTGGCAGACACACACCCCGCCCTGGCAATAGTCAAATCCAGTGCAGGTGCCGCACGATCCGCCGCAACCGTCGTCGCCACAGTCCACACCGTCACACATCGGAACACACTGGCAGTGCCCTTCGACACACTGGTCAAGCCCCATGCAGTTGCCGCAGCTTCCACCGCAGCCATCGGGTCCACACTGTTTGCCGTCACAAGCAGGCTGGCAGACGCAGGTGCCGCCGATACAGGCATCCTGCCCTTCGCAATGACCGCAGAATCCCCCACAGCCGTCGTCCCCGCACACTTTGCCGTCGCAGGCGGCCTGGCAGACGCATTTGCCTTCCACGCACAAGTCCTGGCCGTTGCATGTCCCACACTGCCCACCACAGCCATCGTCGCCGCAGGTTGCTTCTCCGCAGCTCGGCTCGCAGAAACAGCTTCCCTCCACGCAGGTTCCAAATTCACACTCTCCGCAGCTCCCGCCACAGCCGTCGTCACCACATGCAATCCCATCGCATTGGGGATTGCACTGGCAAACTCCCTCGACGCACACGCTGGACTCATCGCAGTCGCCGCAACTTCCACCGCACCCGTCGTCGCCGCACTCAATCCCATCACAGTCGGGAACGCAGGTACAGATCCCCTCCAGGCACAGCTCCAGTTCCCCACATTCACCGCAGGAGCCACCGCATCCGTCGTCGCCGCACTCCAAACCGTCGCATTGGGGAGTACACTGCACGTCAGTGTCGGTCTCAACTTCCCCCTCGGCGTCTGTTCCATCGGGGGGAGTCACAACGTCAGCGTCCGGCAGGTCCGCATCCAACGAAGTGTCCGCCAGGTCTCCGACGGCATCGGGGTCCACCCGTCCGTCGACTCCTTGCAAGTCATCACCCACCACGTCCGCCATCGAATCGGTTTGTCCAGTGGCGTCCCCCTGGTCCACATTCCCCCCGCCGGAACTGCAAGCAGCAGTCAGAAAGATCGCTACAACCAGGAAGCCTGCCCTTTGCCACGGAATCATGATACTCCTCCACATGCACAGTTGACGCGCTAGAGCGTACCAGAAAGGATCTGCGGCGCAAAGCACCCAAACACGTTACGCAAACCCAAAGCCGTGCTGGCCCCCTCCCCATTTGCTTCTCAAATCCCCAAAAACTCACACAGAGTCGGCTGGGAAGTTGACAGGTCGGGTCGCTGGCACCAAAATTGATGATGGGACGTCACGAAAGGCCGTGTACCTGTATTTCAATGCTCTTTCCAGGGGATAGACCATGGGCATTCAGACCCAGAACCGTCTGTTGAACTATAAGCTCCAGCGACTCGTTGAAGTGGGTCAGGCATTCCATTCGGTCATCGAAATCAACCGGTTGATTCGACTCATTGCAGACCGAACCGCTGACATCCTGGAAGCCGACCGCTGCTCCATCTTCGTCTTCAGCAAGAAAGGGGACTGTCTCTGGACCATGGCCGCCACCGGAACTACTCGCATCGAAGTGGACGCCAAGAGCGGCATCGTGGGTGCTGTAGCACAAACCGGAGAGACCATTCATGTAGAAGATGCCTACAAGGATCCACGGTTCAACCCTGAGGTGGACCGGCGCACCGGCTACCGGACTCAGAACATCCTGTGCGGGCCGATGTTCAACAGCGACGGGGCTACCATCGGAGTCTTCCAGTTGCTCAACAGCAAGAACGGAGTCTTTCGCCCCGAAGACTTCGAGATTCTGCAGGCGTTGTCCGGATTCGCCGGCAATGCAGTGGAGAACAGCCTTCTTTACGAAGAGTTGAAGACAACCTTCCATTCAGTGGTAGAAGTCCTCGGTGCCTCTGTTGACGCAAAGCATCCCTATACCGCCGGACACACGGAGCGAGTCAGCCAATACACTTTGTCCATTGCCCGGCACCACGGCCTGTCTCAAGAAGAAATCGAGGTCATCCGGGTCGCTGCCTATCTCCATGATTACGGCAAGATCGGAATACCGGATGCTATCTTGATGAAGCCTGGACGCCTGACTGCGGAGGAGTTCTCGGTGATGCG
>CALFHQ010000802.1 GCA_937876385.1 uncultured Pseudomonadota bacterium | reverse complement strand
GAGGAAGCTTCGTTTTCCCGACCCTGCGAGCATGGAATCCACTTGCTGTTGGATCTGAGACCAGATTTGGAGAACCTTCCCCTGTTGAGGGTTCTGCTGGCCGAGCATGTCGGCAATTTGAGGGTTCACCACGGGGTTGGAGCTGCGGAAGGGGCAAAACTCTCCGTGGCCACAGATGAAGCCGAGCTTTCGTTCCCCTGGGGCTCGATCAAAGCTCTCGTGGAGTTCTTCGATGTTGCTCTTTAAGGTAGTCAGGTCTTTCTTGACGGAGAGAATCTCTGCCGTATCCGGAGTGGCCTTTGCCGCAATTTCCTGGAAGTGTTTGAGGACTCGAACGTAGGCCAGGAATCCACCGACTTTGGCATTTTCGAACTCCTCCCCCTCCATCTTCAAGACGGAGGGATCGACGAGACCGGCGAGGAGCTCGTCGAAGCGCTTGTGCTGTCCCGAGAAGTTCTTCTTGACCTGCTCCACATGCTCTACGAGGGGGGCACATTTCTCCTGAACAAAGGAGCGATTTTCCGCCAGCTTTCGGGCTTCGTCGTCGGTGTTCTTGATGGCCTCGACGATTCCTCCCATACCCCCTTCGGTGGGTTTGTCACCTTCCGGCTCAAAACGGTGGAATTCAGCGTCACACACCGTCAAGGCGTTCATCAGCGCGTTGGCTTCCCGGTTTAAGTGGCGAACCTTGCGGGCTCCTGCGATTCGGTCCTTTAGTCGAAGAAGGCGTCGGGTTATCTGGTATTCGAACTCGTTGGGCTCCAGCGCCTGCTGGAGGGTCTCCTTTTGCCCTTTGTACTCGAAGGTGGCGCCGAGGTAGTACTCGGATCGCTCCAACTCATAGTCCTTGATCTTCGCTTCGTCCCCCTGAAACGGAATGAGGCCGGCTTTCCTGGCTTCCCCTTCCACTTCCTCTGAGACCTCGATGAGGTCCATGTGACCGTCTGAGTGCTCCACGAACTCCTGGAGCTTGTCTCGCAGTTTCTGGGGGACACCGAGGAGGATGCGGTCCTCTCCCATGGGGCCGGGGATCTTGTCCGGGAGGGAGGGGCTGATGAACAGTCGAACCTGGATCTTCCCAGCGTCTGGACCGCCCACCAACTCTTGGAGGGCTTCGATGCTCTCGTCGGAGAGGACGTTGACCCGGTTTTCGGTGAGATCGAGGCGCCCGAACAGGTTAACGGAGACGATGTTGGCCAGGACGATGGCCCCTATCAGCGATACGAACAGGAGTATTTTGTTTGCGGTTCCAGCCATGATAGACCTCCTCAATTCCAGCGGCGGCGGCTTAGGGTGAAGCTTGCCACAAGCAACGCCAGGGCGGTGACGGAGAGAAAGAACACGACGTCCCGGGTGTCCACAACCCCTTTGGCAAAGTTCTGGAAGTGGGCGTTGAAGCTGACATATTCACCCACCTTCTTGAGCCCCTGGGAGAGGCTTCCCAACATCGCATCCACATAGAAGAACAGCCCCGAGACGACGGCGCCCAGGATATAGGCGGTGAGCTGAGATTGGGTCCAGGTGGAGGTCATGAGACCCACGGCCAGGAAGGCTGCGCCGATGAACAGAAGTCCGATGTATCCTCCCCAGATGGCCCCGAAGTCGGGATTGCCGAGGGCGGAGACGAAGATGGGGTAAACCAGGGTGGCCACGAGGGCCAAGGCGAGGAAACCGAAGGCACCCAGGAACTTGCCCAGGATGACCTCGAAATCGGAAACCGGGAGAGTGGAAAGCAACTCGTAGGTTCCCTGACGCTTCTCTTCGGACACCAGTCGCATGGCGATGGCGGGGATGAAGAAGACAAAGAACATGGGGAGCAACTCGAAGAAGGAGCGCAGGTTCGCTTCTCCCACTTCAAAGAAGGCGTCCACCAGGAAGAACTTGATTCCCACCACCGCCAGAAATACCGAGATGGCTACGTAGGCGACGGGGGAGGAGAAATTGGAGGCGAATTCACGAACACTCAACACCCATACGTTTCTCATGGCCTACTCCTGTGTCAACTTTCGGAAGAGTCCTTCGAGATCCAGCGTCTCCCGTTTCAACTCCAGGAGAGGCCATCCCCGCTCCCGGGTCAAGGTCGCCAGTTGGGCTCGCAGGTCAGCATCGCCTTGGCCCACAACCTCGAAGTCCATTTCATCAGAGGATGCAGACAGGCGGTGATTCACCTCTGCCACAAAGGGCTGCTCTAAGAGGACCTGTTCGATGGTCTCTGGGGGCAGAGAGCCCTGGAGTTTCAGCAGCACCGATGGGTTCTCGTGTTGTTCCTTCTGAAGTTCCTTGGGAGTGCCATCTGCAACGATGGTGCCGTGATGAATGATCAAGATGCGGTCGCATGTGACCAGCACTTCGGGGAGGATATGGGTGGAGAGGATCACCGTTCGGTCCTTGCCCAATTCCCTAATCAGAGAACGAATCTCCACCACCTGGTTGGGGTCAAGTCCTACCGTGGGCTCGTCCAGCACCAGAATCTCCGGATTGTGAATCAATGCCTGGGCCAGACAGACCCGCTGCCTGTACCCTTTGGAGAGGGTTCCGTTGACCTGTCCGATGACGTCGGTGATTCCCACCTTGCCGGCAACCAGGGCTACCCGCTTCTCAAGCTCTTTGCCCGAGATTCCTCGAAGAGAACCCACGAATTTCAAGTAGTCGTAGGCGGTCATGTCGGTGTAAATGGGGGCGCTCTCCGGGAGGTAGCCGAACTTCCTTCGTACTTCCCGAGGCTTTTCCATGATATCCAAGCCGGCGATGCGGATGGAGCCTGCGGTGGGCGCCAGATAGGTGGTCATCATCTTCAGGGTCGTGCTCTTCCCTGCTCCGTTTGGACCCAGGAAACCGACGATTTCGCCCTTCTTGATTTCGAAATCGATCCCCTTGACGGCATCGATGGAGCCGTAGGTCTTCCTCAGACCGCTGACTTGAATCATGGTTTCAGGTGGTGGGGTTGGCATGGTTTCTCCTCACTGAATGCTATCGCTTGCCTTCTCAAGGCCAATGCCCTTCGGTTTGCGTCAAACACAAGGGTGAGGAGTTTATTCCCAAATGGTGGGGGAGTACAGCCTATCCGAAATAGTCCGGAGCGTTGCCCGGTTTCCACTTGATGTTGCAACCCATGGAAGCAGCCTGCTCGCTGGATACCGGCTTCCCATCGAGGACGGCATCCATGGCTTCTCGAAGGTCCTTTCCATCGCAGGGCGCCGTGTTGCCCGGTCGAGCGCCGTCGAGCTGTCCCCGGTAGACCAGCTCTTCGTTCTTGTCAAACAGGAAGAAGTCCGGTGTGCACGCAGCTTTGTACGCCTTCGCAATTTCCTGCGACTCATCATACAGGATGTGGAAAGTGAATCCCTCCTGCTCCACCATCTGCTTCAGTCGAAGGGGGGAGTCAACGGGGTGGCTCTCGACGTCGTTGGAGCTGATGGCGACTATTCCGATGCCGCCGTCTTTGTAGTCCTGCCCCAGCTTGGCCAACTGGCCCTTAACGCGCTGAATATAGGGGCAGTGGCGACTGATGAACATCACGAGAAGACCGTCGCTTCCCTTCAGTTGGTCTTTGCTGAACGCTCTCTTCTCGACCACGTCCGGAAGCTCAAAGTCCGGGGCTTTGGTGCCCAAAGGGAGCATCGTGGAGTTTGTCCTTGACATGAAGACCTCCGTCTTGGTTCTTGGGTGAACATTGCCTGTCCTTACCAAACATTAGGAACCAAATGGGAGGTGTACAAGGTGGTGGGAGAGCTCCCAGGCTGACGGCTGTCTATTCGTTCAGGGACTCGAGGCGTCTGAGCTTGTAGCCGTGGCTCCATGCGAACACGGCGGCAATAAGCAAAGCGGTGAAAACGCCGATCCAGATACCGAACAAACCCAGGTACACGACGCCGGCGATTAGCCCAGCCGTGTCTTTGCTGACCCCCTCAATGCCCAGGTAGCGAAGGACGAAACACCTGGTGTCGATGACAAAGCACTCCGTCTCTGGGTTCTTACCCGCTTGTCGGTACTCCTGGATGGTCTTTGCGGAACAATACTCGGCCCCTTCGACTCGGCAATCATCCTCCCACACGTCGGTCGTCACTGCTGAAATCAGGGGAACCCAGATAAACAAGGCCAGAAGCAAGACGAAAAAGGCCAAATAGGCGCCAAAAAATGCCAGAACACCGCGAACCCAGTTTTCGAACTCTTCCATTTCGTTTCTCGCAATTCAAGATTTTCAAAACCCACCACCAGCCACGAAGGAAGCGGGGTGACTTGCACAGAAGAACAGAGCATAGCCTTCAGATCATGGCCGAATTTTACTGCCATGACTGACTCCTGTCGAGTTCTATCAACTCATTGTCAGGGGTCATGGGGGCAGACACTTTCGTTTTTCCAGTTTTTGGATTTCAATCCATGAAAACTCTACTTCACAGCCATATTCAGTCCCACTTCACCCGAAGTTTGCCCTGTGAGAGGGCCGACCCCATTCCCGTATCGGAATGCCAGGAATCCACTGTTGGCCTTGATAACCAAGGGGATGCGGTCCATTTGCCTCTCCATTCGTGCGTAATTGAGTCTATGGGAGTTTCTGAATTCCGGACTCTTCAGATGTCATCAAGAGTGTGGTTGGAGAAGCCCCACCCACCCCCTTTCTTCGTGCGAGAGCGAAGTACCAGCGTCTGGATGGGTCCCGAACGAATTGACCCGGCGGCGATGGATCTTTCGGGTTCCATCCGACCGTAACATACTGGAAGTCGGTGGTCTTCGGCGGCTGGGACGGGGCCAACTTGCACCACCCAGAAGGTTCAGTTGAATTGGAATCGCACTCGATGTTCCACCTGCCAACTTT
>CALFHQ010000801.1 GCA_937876385.1 uncultured Pseudomonadota bacterium | reverse complement strand
CCTGGAATTGAACGGACACACCGGCGGGCGGCCCTTCTTCGTCCAACAACGATTGCGATTGGGCAGCGCCCTCAAACCCGGCGAACACGTCCGCCTCGTTGTTCAGGCAGACCTCCTTGATGGCGTCCTCTTCGGTGACAACGGGGACTACGGAACCGACCCGGCTCCCAGCTCCGGCATCGCCGTTGGATCAAAATGGCCCAACATGACCCGATGGGCGGTGGGACTCGTGAATGAAGAAGACCCCCTCGACCCGGACAACTACGGGTGGGTTCTCGCCCCTGCAGACCCCCTCAAGCTCAACCACATCTACGGAGAAGTCCTCCTCCCCATCGGTCTCCTTCGAGTGGGCAGACAGCCCGCAGCGCTGGGCCCCGGCATCAGCCTCCACGACGGAAGTCGCTCCAACCGCTGGGGAGTCTCCCGATACTCCCCCACCGCAGACCGCATCCTCTTCGCTACCAAAATCTCCGAACTCTTCGCCTGGATGAAACACGGCTCCGGCTATGCCTTCGACAAGTCGATGAACGACGGCGTGTTCTTGGGCGCCGTCTACGACCTCGTGGTGGAGGACGACCCCTCCACAGGATTTGATGATCTGAATCAGGTGGCAGGAATGCTCCAGTGGAAGGTTGATTCACCAACCTGGGGCGGACTCGATTGGTCCCCGTTGGTGCTCCAGATTACCGTGGCTGCCCGATTCTCCCAGGAGTTTGGGACGATGCTCTGGGCCACCCCGTCGATGGTGGATTTCGGCGTCGAGTGGTTCCATTTCCACGGCGAGTTCGTGGCTGTCATCGGGCACAGCACCGAGGCCAGCGAGGGCATGGCTGCACTTCGAGAAGCCACAGAAGAGAAGCGAGTAGTCTACGACCAGAAGATCCAGGGCTTCGGAGCACAGGCCATCTTCGATGGAACCTGGGGCCCCGTCACCGTGAGCCTCGAAATGGACTATGCCAGCGGGGACGACGACCCCCGAGACAATACTCCGCTGACAACGTACAATTTCGCCCGAGACATGAATGTCGGGCTCCTCCTCTTTGAACACATCCTCGCCTTCGAAAGTGCTCGTTCGACAGCCGTGGGCATCGAAAACCTCGCCCACGTCGGAGCCCGCTCTTTTCCCCTCACCGAAATCTCCAGCGAGGGGAGATTTCACAACGGCATGGTCCTCTTTCCGCAGATTCGATACCTCCCCGTCCCCGAATTCTCGATTCGATTTGGGACCCTCTTTGCATGGTCAGCGGCACCCGTCGTGGATCCCATCATGACCGTCCTTCAAGAGGACGGAGAGGAGATCTCCGACGACGCGGTGAACTGGAACGGCGGGAAGCCCGCCCGATACTACGGCACAGAGTTCGATTTGCAGTTGGAATGGACCTACGAGGACGCCTTCATCTGGACCGTCGAAGGGGCGGCCCTGATTCCGGGAAACGCCCTGCGAGACGAGAGCGGGGACGCCGTACCAGCGTTCCTCGTCCAGAACCGATTCACCTTCCTGTTTTGACCTGGAGGTCTTTGATGCGCTTGTTTGTTACCCTGCTGCCCATCGCCATCACCTTGGCTGCGTGCACATACAACGCTCCTCCCGAAGTTGAGATGGAGAGCGTCAACAACAACCGTTTTCTTGTGGGGGAGCCCATTCCGCTCAGATTCTCCGAACCCATCGACCCTGAGTCGCTGGCCATCAGGGTGTGGCCAGGGCAAAAGGCGCTCTATGACGTGGAAGGGAGACTGGCATCTGACATAGACCCGGTTCTCGACCTCTGCACGGTGACCACCAGCCCGTGCGGTCGCAACAATGACGTGACGTTGACCATGACAAATGGCGCAACGGAGGCCGTCATCACGGTAAAAGAGGGGGCGCTGGGCGGTTTGGGAGAACCCCTCGTACTAGAGATCGTTGGGGATCTGGCAGACCGCAGCGGCCACGCCAAAGGGGTCTCAGCCTACTTCGATTTTCAAGTCATCGATGAAGACTGGAACACCTCCATCATTGCCGACAACGACGCTCTATCGGGTGACGACGCAGTGCCGAGAGAACCTCTGGGCATTGCCGAAGGACCGCATCTTTTCTATATGCAGGCAGAGAGCCCGGTGAAGCTCACGCAACACTTCTGGTGCGACATCGAAATCAACCAGATGACCGGTTTCATGGTTGCACTCTGCACTGACGGAGATGCGGAGAAGGATGCACCGGTGAACACCATGGACCCGGCTGAAATCTACCTCGATACCGGCCCCGAGGGATACATCTTCACCTTCACCGGGCTCTTTGTTCTGGATCCAGATGAGGGGATCATCTTTGAGACCAACGGCGTCGTATTTGCCCAAACAGTAGGCCCCATCTACTTCGAACTGCGAGACATGATCCTTCGTGGACGGGTTGTGGTGGACGAAAAGACCGGGCTATCGAATTGGAACGGAACCATGACGGTGTCGGAGATCTACTACGAAGTCGCAGGAAAGGGAACCACCTACCCAGCAGACATGAGCAACTTCCTGGTCTTCGAACTCACCAAGGAGCAGATCCCCGAAGGACTCCCCAGGGCGTGCTCAAAGGATCCATGCTCCCTGGTAGGAGGACGATGCGACCTCCTCGATGGAGAATGGCCCCCACCCGAGGTTTGCAGCGAAGGGGAGTGACTATCGATCAAGAAGGGACCGGATGTCCGCTGGGGCCTTCCCCTGGTTTTCAGTCCCCTCAGGGAAATACACGTAGAAAGTGGTCCCC
Source organism: uncultured Pseudomonadota bacterium (assembly GCA_937876385.1). Taxonomy (GTDB): domain Bacteria; phylum Myxococcota_A; class UBA9042; order CAIXZC01; family CAIXZC01; genus CALFHQ01. Next base: position 2,082 of record CALFHQ010000801.1, on the reverse strand, counting down.
TTGCCCAGAGTCGAGTCCACCTCGATGTCTCCTCCGTTCTGCTTCACAATTCCATACACGGTGGAAAGCCCCAGACCCGTCCCCTTGCCTCGCTCTTTCGTGGTAAAGAAGGGCTCGAAGGCGCGCTCGGCAACGTCCCGCTCCATGCCTACCCCGGTATCCGAAACCGAAAGACACATTCCAGGCCCGAGGCGACTCCAACTCCCCCCCGGCTCCGTGCGCTTGTTCGTCCTGGCACACGAAGTAGCCACCGTGAGACGACCCCCTTCCGGCATGGCGTCCCGGGCGTTCACCACCAGATTCAGCAGAATCTGTTCCACCTGGGTGGGGTCCATGTAGACACGGCAGACCTCAGTATCCAATCTTACATCCAAATCGATTTGCGTTCCCAGAAGACCAGGAACAACCTTCATGGTGTTCGACACGGCGTTGTTGATGTTCAACGTCTCCGGGCTATGGAGTTGCTTTCGACTGAAGGCAAGAAGTTGTTTGGTCAAGTGCGTCGCCCGGTCCGCTGCCAACTGGATTTCCTTGAGCATCTCACTCATCTCACTTCCAGACTCCACCTCCATCATGGCAAGACCGGCGTAGCCAGTGATTCCCGTGAGAAGGTTGTTGAAGTCGTGGGCAATTCCCCCGGCCAACTGACCCACCGCTTCGAGCTTCTGAGCTTCCAGCAACTGGCTCTCGAGACGCTTCTTCTCCTCCGCCGCCAGCAAACGCTCTGCCGAATTCCTCGCCACCACCAGATAAGCGGTACCCCGGCCGTAGGGAATCAATTGAACGTTTATCTCCACAGGAACCTGTTCCCCATCGGTGCGAAGCATGGCCGATTCAAACAACGTTCGTTGACCTGGACGAGCCTCCCCAAGCATTCTCCGGACGAGATCTCCATCTTTGTGCCAGGCAAGCTCCGCCATGTTCATTGCAAGAAGAGACTTCCGCGACCGTTCCAGTTCAGTGCACGCCACTTCATTGACCTCGAGAAGATTCCCCTCCTCGTCAAGGATGAACATCGCGTCGGTGACGCTATCGAATATGAGCCGATACTTCTCCTCGGATTGGACCAGTTGGCGTTCCACCTCAAGCGACCTGCGCCGCTTCTCCGCTTCCGCCAACTCCCTCTCAACAGCCGGAGCCAACCGAGCCAGGTTGTCCTTCATCAGATAATCACTGACGCCAACCCGCATGGCCTTCACAGCCACCTCTTCTCCAATGGTCCCCGAGACAAGAATGAACGGAATGTCCTTTCCCTTCTCTCGAAGGCATTTGAGAGCGGTGAGGCCATCGAAACCAGGCATGGTGTGGTCGGAAACAACGATATCCCATGTGCGGCGGTCCAAAGCGTCACACAGATCCTCACGGCTGAAGACCCGCTCGTAGTCCACCCGAACTCCGCCCAGTCGCAATGCCCGCAAAATGAGCAGGGCATCATCCTCAGTATCCTCCAGTAGGAGCAACCGGACCAGCTTGTCTTCCGCCATAGCATCCCCAAGCACTGCTGCGATTTGAGTCACTGAAGTCTAACTCGGATATTTTCCCCAGGCAAATCCAAATCGACATCGAATTGTGGCAAGAATGAACAATCGGTTTCGAGGCCGCTTGCGCTATCTCCAATTCATGTCTATATTGTGGACGCCTGAAACCGTCCGGGTTCCAGGCACCGTTCTTTGATTTGGGGGCGATTCGGTTTCGACGGGGATGTACGAGGCCGAAGTTGCATGTCGGGGGGTTCACGAACCTCGTTAAAACGCGTGGAAACTTTATAATTGCTGAAGAAAACTTCGCAATGGCTGCGTAAAAACGCGTAGCCCGTCTATCCATGGAGTGCCTGTGGCTGTGGAATAGGCGCCGACTAGCGGGCTGGCCAATGGATGTTTTTCTGTCCATCCAAAGGCGAGATTTTGGCGGAAAACCCAACCGGATAGCCTGTCGACTGGGCGCTCCGAAAGGGTATAAACCAGTCGACTAAGCATGTAGACGCTTCGAGCTGAGCATTTTCGGACGCGGGTTCGACTCCCGCCGCCTCCACAAGACGCACACGTCAAAACTCTCTCTTAACCGCGACGGCGGCATCGCCGC
>CALFHQ010000800.1 GCA_937876385.1 uncultured Pseudomonadota bacterium | reverse complement strand
ATGATTGCCAGGCAGAGAACCCCGGGTCGTCGTAGTATCGGCTGTAGAACAGAAGTGGCAGGGTGGGGTCCAGTGCGTGGAGTTCTTTGGCCGTCCACTGCCCTCCGGCTCCCCCTGGAACGGTGAGGTCGAGGATGAACAGGTCCACGGTTCGCTCGGCACTCCGCTCTCGTTTGTAAAGCGCGACCGCTTCTTCTCCGTTGCGGGCCGTGATCACCTCGTAGCCGGCGTTCTGGAGAAGTGCCGTGGCTGTAACTCGCACCGACGGCTCGTCGTCCATGATGATGATTCGTCCCCCCTCGACATCAACAACATCCCAGGCTGGGGGAGTTGCGGCCGAAAAGGCTCCGGCCCCTTTGGCAAGGGGAAGGGTAATCCGAAAGCACGTTCCCTCTCCCTGGACTGACTCCACTTCCAGCATTCCACCGTGGCGTTTGACGATGGAATAGGCGATGGCCAGCCCGAGGCCACTTCCATGCTCTTTTGTCGAAAAATAGGGGTCGAACAGGCGCGGAAGGTCTTCTTGGTGGATTCCGGGGCCATTGTCTTCGACTTCCACTTGAATATACCGGCCCTTGGGCAAACCGATGAGCTCTTCCCCATGCAAGAGCACTCGACGGCTTCGCACGGTCAACTTGCCGCCATCGGCCATGGCCTGATTTGCGTTGATGAAGAGGTTGTTGAAGACCTGGGCCATCTGGGCGCTGTCGAATTCGGTGATGCACTCCAGCAACTCTCCCTCGAAAGCGTACTCGACGTTGCTCCCCCGCAGACAGAATTCGCAGGAGTCCCGAGCGACTTCAATGAGGGAGCCGGACTCCTTAATGGGGTTTCCCCCTTTGGCAAAGGTGAGCAGTTGTTGGGTGAGGTCTCTGGCTCGCAGGGTGGCTTCCTCGGCGAGGACAATGCGTCGCTGGAGTGCCTCGTCGTTGCCCACCATGGTTGCTGCCAAACTCACGTTCCCCAGAATGACAGTGAGGATATTGTTGAAATCGTGGGCGATCCCCGCCGAAAGCACCGAGAGGGACTCCAACTTCTCCATGCGAACGGCTTCTCGCTCGAAACGCTTCTTCTGGGTGATGTCTTCCAGGGTACAATCCAGTCGCTTCACTACACCTTCTTCGTCAATGTCGGCAGCGATGGTCATAGCGACATCTAACATTTCACCGTTGTCGACCCGAAGCCGTTGGGTTTCCAGCCGAACCACTCCGCTGGCACGAAAGAGGGGATCGGCCAGGAATCGTTCGAAGGTCCGCTTTCGTTCCCCGGGGTCGGCGTAGTGTCCCAACGCCGAGGCTCCTTCGGCGGCTTCCATGGATTCGTATCCGAGAATGCGCGCAAAGGCCGGATTGACGGAGCTGATGGTTCCCTCTTCTGGATCGGAGATGGTGAAGACACCCACATCGAGGTTCTTCAGCAGGGTGGCCAGAGCGGCCTCCCGCTTTTCCAACGCTTCGTTGCGCCGAGCAGACTCGGTGACATCGGTGAGGGTGAGAATGCTCTCACATTCGGAGCCCACTGAACGCCCTCGCATGGTGCGGATGCTCCCGGAACGTGTGGTGAACTGGTAGAGACGCTCCACTGGCTCGGTTGCCGTTCGGTCGGCTTCAAAGAGCTCCAGACAGGACTTGTCACTGCCAACCGCCGTCACGGAGAAGCGGCGGATGAGGTCTGGAATCGTCTCCTTCTCAACGGACTCGTTCCCGAGAAGCCGCTCCAGCGACGGACTCACGAAGCGAACACCGCCATCGGCACCAGCAATGACGACAAATTCGGAGGTCACCGACTGAGCCAGATTGACTCGCCGTTGCAGCTCCACCAACCTGGCCAGCTTCCTATCGATCTCCCCTGGAAGAGAGCTGTCTGCTGCCTTCCGAGTCCCAGATGATTGTTCGCGATCCATTGAAATACTTCCTTTCCAGAGCTGGCGTCAAACACAGTCTTCGATGCCCCAACTCTAGCCCAGTAGCCCCCTCTTGTACAGTGTCCAGTCACTCTGCGTTGCAAGACAAGACTCACATCGTAACAGCGAGCCGCAAGCCCTCCTTGCATTTCAGGACGGTTCCTGATTTACTCCTCGTCGGTTCCGTGTCAGCTCGTAAGAGCCGACAAGACGCATACCCGCTAGAAGGAGATTGATATGAGCACACATTACACCCAACTGGGACTCGTAAACACCCGAGCAATGTTCGACAAAGCCGTGGACGGCGGATATGCCATCCCCGCCTACAATTTCAACAACATGGAGCAGCTCCAAGCCATCATCATGGCGTGCGTGGAAGAGGACTCACCGGTCATCCTCCAGGTATCCAGCGGTGCTCGAAAGTACGCCAACCAGACCCTCCTGCGCTACATGGCGCAAGGTGCCGTGGAGTATGCTGCCGAGTTGGGCAACCCCATCCCCATCTGCCTTCACCTGGACCACGGCGACACCTTTGAGCTGTGCAAGAGCTGCATCGACATGGGCTTCTCTTCCGTGATGATCGATGGGTCACAGCACCCCTACGAAAAGAACGTTGAGCTCACTGCCCAGGTGGTCGAGTACGCTCACAAGTTCGATGTCACGGTGGAAGGAGAGTTGGGAGTTCTGGCTGGAATCGAAGACGATGTCCAGGCCGAAAAGCACGTTTACACCCAGCCCGACGAAGTGGAAGACTTCGTGAAGAAGACCGGCGTCGACAGCCTGGCCATCTCCATCGGAACCAGCCACGGAGCCTTCAAATTCAAGCCGGGAACGGACCCCAAGATTCGACTGGACATCCTCCACGAAATCGAGAAGCGGATCCCTCGCTTCCCCATCGTCCTTCACGGTTCTTCGTCGGTGCCCCAGGACATCGTCGCCGAGATCAATCAGTTCGGTGGAAAGTTGAAGGACGCCATCGGTATCTCCGAAGAACAGCTTCGTTTGGCAACAAAGAGCGCTGTGTGCAAGATCAACATCGACAGCGATGGACGTCTGGCGATGACTGGAGCGATTCGGCGAGTTTTTGTAGAGAAGCCGGCGGAGTTCGACCCGCGCAAGTACCTCGGCCCGGCCAGACAGGCCCTGAAAGATCTGTACAAGCACAAGTGCCGGACTGTGCTAGGATCCGCTGGGCATGCGAAGGACTAGTTCTTCACAATTAGTGCGTCCACGGCGACAATCTCCCCTTCATCGGTGACGATGAGGGGGTTGACGTCCACTTCGGAGATTTCGGGGTGGTCGTTGGCCAGTCGGGTCAGTCCCTGCATCACGGCCATCAACCCTGTGGCGTTGACCTTCTTCATGTGTCGGTAGTCACCAAACACCTTGTGGCTTCGAAGTCCCTCGATCATGCTCTCCACGTCCTGCGCATGGAGAGGGGTCATCCGGAAGACGACGTCGTCAAGCCCTTCGGCCAGAACCCCGCCCAAGCCGAGCATGACCACGGGACCAAAACCGGGTCGTCGGGTCAGCCCGGCGACCAGCTCCCTTGCGCCCTTGACCAAGGATGTGATGAGGAACTGAGTTGCGCCACGCTTCAGCATTCCGGAACACACGTTGGCGACGTCATCGGGTGCTACGCGCAAGGCCACGAATCCTCCCTCGGACTTGTGAGCGACCCCCGGTGCCAGCCCTTTGACCACGAGTTCTCCGTCAAACTGCGAGGCGGCCAACACGGCCCCTTCCACGGAGTCGGTCACTTTGTAAGGTGAGACGGGGATACCATAGGCGTCAAAAATGGTCCGGGAGACCGCTTCGTCCTGGGGTCCCGCCGGGAGAGCTTCGACAAAGCCTGCGGGGAGGGGATCGGCAAGGTCCCCGTTGGCAAGGAGCTTTGCTTCTGGACGTTCCAGAATCTGCCCCACCCGGAGGAGCGCCTTCATGGCATGGACCGTTCGGTAGGGACACGGAAACACCGGGAAGCTGTTTTTCAAGAGCTCTTCGTTGGCGTGGTCCTTCCAAACGAAGGTTGAACCTACGCCGGGCATCTCGTGCTTCTTCAAGTTGTCCAACAGGGGGGTCACATCGGCCTTCAGTCCCTCCAGGAGGTCTTCCATGGGGAGGGGAAGCCGGTCTTCCATGAGTGACATCATGGGTTGGGCAAACCCGGTATCCATGAGTCCATGGATCAAGATTGCGTCAACCTCCCCGGACTCCATGACCAGGCGGGGCAATGTGTCGCAGAAGACTTCGGTTTCCATGAAGAAGGTCATATCAATGGGGTTCCCCACGGCAGCGTGGGAGAGCACGTGCTCTCGCAGTTTGCCTTGCAGCTCTTCAGAGAAGGGAGGAACCTCCAGCCCCACTCGACCGCACTCGTCGGCCATGCAGGTCGCCGGCCCACCGGAATGGGTAATGATTCCCATTCGCTTGCCCTTTGGTGGCGGCATAACGGCGGCGGTCCACGCCCAATCGAACAGTTCGGTGACGGTGGGAGCTCGAACCACTCCAGCCTGGTCGAACATGGTCTGGTACAGTCGGTCGGGTCCGCCCAGGGCCGCTGTGTGACTGTGCCCGGCCCGTTTCCCGGCGTCGGTGCTTCCCGAGTACAGGGCGAAGACGGGTTTGATTCGGGTGACCCTG
>CALFHQ010000799.1 GCA_937876385.1 uncultured Pseudomonadota bacterium | reverse complement strand
GCGCATTGCAGAGCAGTTGGCCGAGGCGAGGACGGCTGCGGAGATTCTGGAAGCTCTTACTACGACTTGAAAGTCCAGGGCTGGGGATCGTTCAGGCGGTGTCGCCGAAAGGCAGGACTCTTTTCTCTTCTTTGGTGGTCTTCCCTTCACCGGTCTTTCTTTTCTTTGCCGGGGCCTTCTCCTTCTTTGGTGCCGGAGCTTTCGAGGGTTCCTCCGGCTGTTGGATGGGGGTTGGCGTTTCGACGGGCTCTTTTTTCTTGGTGGTCTTCTTCTTCCCCGGGGTAGGCCGCTTCTCGTTCAAGATTTGTGCGACGTTGTCGGCGACCTTCTGGAAGCACTTTCGGCAGTAGTGTTGCCAGCCCTTCCCTCCTTCGAGGTCCGCCATCATGTGATAGGCGACAGTGGCAATCAGCGGGTCTTTGTGGCCTACTTTGGACACCGTCTCCAATTCCTGCTCGGGAGAGAGTCGGTTTTCTTCGGCTTCTCCCTCGACGGAGTAGAGCCCGAACACTTCTTGAATGTCCTTTTTGCCGCATCGGTCACAGTCAAAGACGATCCTTCTCATGGCCTTGTCTCCTATCCCATCCTCGTTATAGTACTCAACCGGGGTGAACCCCTTGGCGTCGAAGAAGTTCCAGAACTCCCGGCAGAAGTGGGGGTCCTCGCAGTTGTGCATGCACGCAACGACATAGCGATAGAATTTCCGATGGCACAAAATCTTGTCCAGTGGTTTTTTCTGTCGCCAATTGAAGAGATCGTTGCTCAACTGCGCCCCCAGGAAGCTACGACCTAGCCTATGGGATGGACTCGTGCAAGTCAACACAACGCAGGGTCGTCCGCACAAATTCATTGACTTCGAAGGAGGCGCTCCGGGTATAATCCCTGGGAGTTGACTCGAAGTAGAGTCACGCAGTTCAGGCTACGAAGAGGGGAGGTACCTACCTGTGAAGAGAAATCATTTCAGATGGAGCGTTGCCATTTGGTTGAGTCTGTCTCTGACTGTGTTTGTTTCTTGTGGCGGAGACTCGGAGGAAGCCGAAGGTTCCGACGTGACGCAGGACAACCAGGTGCAGACTGACACGACGGTAGAAACAGACACGGTGGTTGAGACCGACACAGTGGTCGATCCCACCGACTCAATCGAGGAAGACCTTGCAGCGGACGTCCCTGTTGAGGAGGCCTATGTGCCCCCCGTCACGGATTACCCGGAAGGTCCCTACGGCAAGATCGTGGGCACCGTGATCAAGAACCACGTCTTCTTGAACCCAGAGTCGGGCAAAGCGCTTCAGTTCGCCAGTCTTTACAAGCACCCCAAGAAGAAGGTGCTCCTCATCAACTCGTCGGCGGGTTGGTGCGGCTACTGCAAGCAGGAAGCTTACGAACTGCGAGAGGTTTACTCCACCTATGCTTCCAAGGGACTTGAGGTCTGGTTTACGCTGTTCCAGGACTACGAGGGTGGTCCGGCTACCGTTGACTTCTGGGACTCTTGGATGACCTCCATGGCACCAACCTACCCCACCTTGCTGGATACTGCCTTTGAGTTGGGAGCCTATTTCAACGTCGATGCCACCCCAATGAACATGATCATCGACCTCTCCACCATGGAGATTGTCTATTTACAAACAGGCTACGATAAGGTAGGCATGCTCAATAAGCTGGACCAGCTTCTACAGTAGGTTCGAAGCGGTTCACAGGACGTTCGACAACCCCTTAGGATCCACATTATGCAGCGCGACGATCTCGAAAAGATTATCGAAACAATCGCACGTCGGGTGCAATCGGAACTGAAGCAGGGAGGGGGCACCTCTGGCCCCTCCGCCCGAACGGCCACGACCAACCGAGGCGACTCTGAGCTCGCCCGCTTCATCGATCACACGATGCTCAAACCGGAAGTCACTCAGGCGCAACTGAAGACGTTGTGTGATGAGGCCCGAGACTACGGTTTTTACTCGGTTTGTGTGAACTCAGCCAATGTTCCCTACTGCCGCCAGCAGCTTGCCGGCTCCAACGTCAAGGTCGTTGCCGTCGTCGGCTTCCCTCTGGGCGCTGCCAGCACGGGTTCGAAGGTTTACGAAGCCCGCGAAGCTGTCCAGCAGGGCGCCTCTGAGATCGACATGGTGATGAATATTGGCGAGATGAAATCGAAAGATTACGCCTATGTTGCCGAGGACATCCGACAGATCGTCGCTGCCATTTCTCCGGCCCCGGTGAAGGTCATCATCGAAACGGGGATGTTGACGTTGAACGAGAAGATCGTCGCCTGCGCCCTCGCCAAGGCGGCCGGTGCGGCGTTTGTGAAGACCTCCACAGGATTCGCCAAAGGGGGCGCCACGGTGGAGGATATCGCTTTGATGAAGGAAGTGGTCGGAAGTTCCGTCCAGGTCAAGGCATCGGGCGGAGTTCGCGACAACAAGACCGCCAAGGCGCTCATTAAGGCAGGGGCCACCCGCATTGGCGCCAGCGCTTCCATTGCCATCGTCACCGGCCAGACGGGCGGCGGCAAGGGATACTGATCCTCTCTCACACCGACCCATCAATTCACTGAAATTAGCAAGGTTCTAAAATAGACTTCCCCGTAGAAAGGGGGTGCAGCGCTCTACTGTGGCGGATCGTCCCAGCTTGTTGGCGGTTGCGCTTCTGCGTCCCCATTTGGGGCGCCTTCTGCCGGGCTCTCGGGAGCACCTTCTGCGGGGCTTTCGGGGACAGCGGTGGGAGGTTGTTCTATGTTCTCGACCTCCCCGTCGTCTGTCGCCGAGGAGGAAGGGGCGAATTGGCCGTAGGGTTGGTCCCAAGGAGAAACCGACGGTCCCCGGTCCCAGGGAGAAACCGACCCGCCCGGTGCCACGGACTCCGGCACGAAGATTTCGACCACATCAGGATACTGCCAGGCCCAGAAGAAGCCTGTGTACAGGGTGACGAGGCCCAGAATGGCCGTGGAAAACGTGAATCTACGCGATATCTCCTGGCGAGCTACAACTGCAGAACCCCTTCGTGCCTCGACAACAACCGACTTGGGGAAGCCCATGCGCTTGATCTCGGCGGTTCCCTTGCCGACGAGGTCGCCGTCGACGTAGAGACGGACGTCGGGTTGGGTGGCTCGAAGCTGGCTATGACCACAACTGGCCACAAGCAGAAGGGGAACCAACCAGAGTGCTACGGCTCGCATTTAGAATCCCACGCTGGCGAAGTACATGATTCCGTTGGAGAACTCTCCACGCACGGTGAAGGTGTCCACGAAGTAGCGCAGTTCAGCTCGAACCGAAACAGTGCTCGTTCGCCCGATGAGAATGCCGGTGCCGGCAAACACGGTCAGACCGTAGTCTGTGTCGGTGCTGGTATCGTAGTTTCCTTCGGCATCTGGGGCTTCCTGCCACGAGGAAGTGCGGGTTCCAAAGCCTATTCCACCGCCAATATAGGGGCAAAATCCGCCTTGAGTGAAGGGGTAGTAGCCGGCCACGTCGAGACTCCAGGAGAACTCGGAGAAGTCGTCCTTGGAAGCGTGTCCCCAATAGAAGTCAGTGCCCACTTCGATGAGGAAGATTCGGGGGTCAAAGAGCCACACGAGGCCCAATCCCGGTTTCACGGGCTGTTTCGTCAACTTCGAGCTGAAGTGAGTCATCCCGCCGATTCGCAGTCCCCAATAGGAGTTTGCCTTCTTCTGTCTGAGGTTCACCTCGTCGGACTCGGTGACCTCGTAGATGGTCTCCGATTCGTGGGGGGACTCCCCGGTGATGAGGGCTCTGGACACTCGGGCCGTGACGGAATCGAGGTCATCGGGGTTGGCTGCGGTGAGATTGGCAGCGCCTTTGACTTTGCCCCCTTTGTCGAAGACCTGGGCGCTGACCTTCACCTTCTCCCCCATGCGGAGGATGGTGGTCACGACGTACGCCGAGGCGCCCTTTTCAAAGGCCGCGTCTGGAGAGAAGGCAGCGTCGTTGCTCATGTCGATGACCGTGATTCCCTCTTCGGTGAGGTGTTGTATGAGAAGTACGGAGACGACCTTGGTGAAGTCCGGATGAATGTTCACCCCTTTGACCGGGGCGACGGCCCATGTTTGTGCGGTGGCCGCTGCGGGAAACAGGACCAGGGCGGCGAGGGTGATGAGTATATGAATTCGCTGCATGGATAATTCCTCCAATTGATTGCCATGTTCGCTCGATTCGGTCCGGAGTTTACTCAACTGGTGATTCGCTTGCAACAATCCGGTGCCTGGGACTTCCCAGGATGCTCGCATTGTTTCGATGGTGGTTGAAAATCAGGGGATTTCCGTCTACACTACCGGTTGCCTTGGTGTGTGCTGGCGATGTTTTAAGAGAGGTTGGAAGATGACAAGAGGCAAGTTCGGACTCCTGTGGATTCTGTTGGCGGGCTTCCTGCTCAGTTGCAGCGGGGGCGGAGGCGGGGACGAGTGCTCATCGAAGGACGACTGTGCCGAAGGCCAGAAGTGTGAGGCGGGGGCCTGCGTGGCCCAGTGTCCTTGCGGCGTGGAAGATGAATGCACGGCCACAGCTCCAGAGTGCCAGGCAGACACGACCCAGCCGGACA
>CALFHQ010000798.1 GCA_937876385.1 uncultured Pseudomonadota bacterium | reverse complement strand
TCTAGGAGCGGTCGCCCTGAAAGCCGTCCTTCTGGACGTCGACGGGACGGTGATTCGACGGTTTACGGAAGCCGTGGAAGGATCCATGGAGGAGACCTTGGGCCGTCTTCTTCCTCCGCTTTTCGAGGGGATCACAGGTCTTGTGACCCTTGGAGTCACTGGAGGCGGCAAAGCGCGCTTCGCCAGTCTCGTCGGGGTCCATGCTGAGACCGATCTCCTGGCCACGGCGCGGGCGGTGGCCGCTCTGCACCCCGAGGCACGGGGGGTGATCGAGATTGGGGGACATCAGTCGAAATGGCTCCGGATTGGTTCCGGCGGTGAACTTGAGTCATTTGCACTCAACGAGGAGTGTGCGGCGGGTTCCGGGGCCTTTCTCGAGCAACAGGCGGGTCGTCTTCGGATGGACATCGAGACCCTCGCCTCCACAGCGCTGGGTGCTTCCCGCGCTGCCTCGGTAGCGGGGCGATGCGCGGTGTTCGCCAAGTCGGACATGATTCATCTCCAGCAGAAGGGGACCCCCATGGGGGAGATTGCGTTGGGGCTGTGCGTCGCTCTGGCTCGCAACTTCCGAGCGACCCTGCTACGCGGAAGTGATCTGGCCCTCCCCGCAGTGCTGGCTGGGGGTGGAGCCCTCAATCCTGGGCTCCGGCGCGCCTTTCTTGAGGCCTTCAACCTGAAGGAGGGGGAACTCCTGGAGGTGTCGGCACCTCGGCATCTCGCTGCCACTGGGGTCGCAATCGCCGCGGCGGAGGCGGGCGTGCCGTGCGACCCTTCGGCCATCCTCCACTGGGTTGAAGGGGGACGTGAAGCCCGAGGCGGCACCTTGAACATTCGCCTGGTAGCTCCTGAGCTGGAGTTCCACGAGGAACCAGTCGTAGCGCCTTCCTCGGAATTTGCCGCCTACCTGGGTGTGGACGTCGGGAGTGTCTCCACGGACTTCGTCTTGCTGTCGCCGGAGGGGGAAGTGTTGGACGGGCTCTACCTTCGCACCCGCGGGGATCCCGTGGGGGTCATCCGTGAGGGGCTCGGGATTCTGCGGGAGCGCACCCGGGGGTACCTGAGGGTTTTCGGCGTTGGAACGACGGGTTCGGGCCGTCACCTGGCCGGGAGCCTTCTCGGGGCAGACGTGGTGAAGAACGAGATCACCTGCCAACTTATCGGGGCCCGTCATGTGCTTCCCGAGGTGGACACCATTTTGGAGATCGGCGGTCAGGACTCCAAGTTCGTCTCGGTGCGGAATGGCCGCATTGCAGATTTTGTCA
>CALFHQ010000797.1 GCA_937876385.1 uncultured Pseudomonadota bacterium | reverse complement strand
AGTCCTTCAGGGGGACGCCGCAGAAGCGTTCGGGCTTCTCCAGCAGGCCGACCTGGTCTTCGGTGGTAGCCAGCCCCAGTCGAATCTGCTTTGTCCCAACCGTCAGCTCCTGCAACTCTTCACTCACCCTCGCTGCCTTCGCCTTCACTTCCTCGGGAAGCTCGACATCGCTCAGCCCGCACTGTGCCAGCACTCCCTCGATGAATCGCACTGTACCGTCCACTCCGTACGGGGGCACCACCTCCATTCGATTCCCAGGGAATACCCCAAAAATGTCGTTCACCAGGAGGCGATACTCCCACTGCGGCCAAACCAGAAAGGTGTGCGCCTGCGACAGCGCTTCAAACTGGGAGAAGTCCAATTCCGGAACCTGACGCCCCACAACTTTCAACCCTGACTGCACCAGCAAGTCCACCAACTCGTCCACCGCGGCCGTTTCGGGAAAGCCCAGCAGTGCCACGGTGCCAGGGAGCGTCTCCCTCTTTGGAAGGCTCGCAGCAAAGCGGCGTCCGATCCTCGAAAACTCGAAAACCACGCTGGCGTCAGACACTCCGGTGGTAGCGACCAGCCGTCCAGTGCGCTCTTCAAAGTGGGTGATGGCGCTGGGGAAGTCCTCTCCCGCAATGGCGGGAATGCAACTGACATCCACCCACAAAGGGGTGGCTACGCTGGCAGTTGGCAAGCGGTTGAGAGCCTCTTCGAAGCGAGCGTTTGAGCCGTTGATCATCTCGTAGTCGCGGATATTGGTGAGGAGAGAATTGCGGCTTGCAACCACCGGGTCAGCGCTCTTTCGCACTGGCCAGGGATGTTTCACGAAGTGCCACGAATAGGGGGAAGTGTCCTGCTCGCTGAATTGGCAGGCATCGGTGGCGTGATGGATCCTTGGAATGTCATCGGAGAGTCGAAGCTCCCCCATCACCAGGCGTGAGCGCTCCTCGGAGAAAAAGAAGCGTCCCTGGGTGCTCTTGCCCCCCCACACGTTCCAATGGCGAGGCACCGTCCCGTCCGCTGAGCGGTCCACCGACCGTTGGTGCTTGTCGGCACTCTCGACCTGTGCGTCGGGGTCTTTGGTGACTACCGACACCAACTGCTGAAAGGGGGGAGACGCTTTCTGGATGTGGCGAACCAGAAATTCCATCACCTGCCGAGCGGCCCGGTCCAGAGGGGTGGCGTGGGCGATGGAAAGCTCATCAGTCGAGGCGAATTGCTGACTCTCCTTTGACAACGGCTTGAGACGGACCACGAAGGCCGCTCTGTCACCAGCCACAACGCCGATTTCCAGGGCTTCACCGCGCAGTCGAACGGCGCTTACAGCAAGGTCCTGCCTTCTGGCTTGCGGGCGGTGGAACCCGAACAGTCTCTCGAAGGACTCCCGACTTCTGTCTCCGCCCAACACCACTCGATCCCTGGGAATTTCCCGGGACACCGGGGAATCTCCCACCTGCTCCTCACCGGTGGAAACAGCGTTGTCGGCAGCAGCGACTCCCAAGCCCTCCGCCACGGGTGCCCTTTGAATGCGCCGGGGTTTGGAGCGGCCATCCGAGGCCAACTCAAAGAGGGCTTCTCGGGACAACGGCTCGGGGATGGATAGCTCGGTTGCAAAGGATCCTTCCACAAAATCGGCGAGCTTCTCAAAGGCCGCCACAGTGGGTGATCCGACGGGGAGTTCGGCGGCTGTTTCGTAGTCGAATTCGGCGTCCTGAATGGCCGGGTCTCGAGGAATGATGCCGGCAATGGGTACCGAGATGGCCTTTGCATATCGCAAAACCCGCTCCACGGCGGCGCCGGAGTCGGAGACATTCACAATGAGCCCACCCAGACGGACTCCGTTGGCGCTATAGGTTCGAATGGCGTGGATGATGTTGTTGGCAGCAAACAGGGAGAGGGGTTCCTCTGAAACAACGATGAAAGCCCGGTCGGCAAAGCCCATTCGAAGGGGGGCCGCAAACCCACCACAAACGACGTCTCCCAGGACGTCAAAGAGGGCCAGGTCGTAGCCCCCATTCTCCAGCAGACGCATCTGCCCGAACAACTCGAACATGCGAGCGATTCCACGCCCTCCACATCCAGACCCGGGCTCCGGTCCACCGGCCTCAACACAATCGATCCCTCGCCGAGTTGGGAAAACGAATTCTTCCTTGCGAGGCCGAGGGTTGTCTTTGTACAGAAGGTCCAACAAGGTGGGGACGGGAAAGCCATCTGTGAGGGTCAAAGTGGAATCAGCCTTGGGGTCACATCCCACGTGGAGAACTTTGTCCCCTCGCCTAGAAAATGTCACGCTGAGCGCTGCCGACACCGTCGACTTTCCACTTCCACCCTTGCCGTAGATGGCGATTTTCTTCAATGCGCAGCCTCCACAAACCCGGGTGTGAGATTAGCAACTGACGAAAGGCGGTTCAAGACGCCCTAGAGCATCGGACACTCTTCGTTCTCAGCCCCCGGGCTTCCAAAGTCCCCCA
>CALFHQ010000796.1 GCA_937876385.1 uncultured Pseudomonadota bacterium | reverse complement strand
TTGAGCATCATCGTGAGAACTTTGCGTATTATGTCCTGATCATCAACTACGAGTATCATGTAAGCCCTCCCGAGCAGGTTCGGGGAAGTGTGCCGTTACGGTCAACCAGCAAAGTGTCTTACCAATCTCATCGACTGGATCCCCGATTATAGAGCAACTTAACTCAAGCGCAAGAGAACAGCCAAACACGTACGCAATTATTGCTATCGGATTACTGGTTAGTGCCCCGCCGGGAAGAAAGAAAGGTTTCGCAACGACGGGTTGGCTTGACTCTTGCTAATGCTTAGAGTGTAACCAAGAGAGGAGGACCCGTGAAGACTGTGAAACTGACTGCTCTGGTGTTTTGGGTTCTCGTATTTTCTCCGGGGTGTATTGACGTTGACGTTGGAATGAGCAAGACGACTTCCGTGCGTACGGTGGAAGGGGATGCAACTCTCAACAAGGCCCACGCATCATTTCACGGGGAACTGCTGGACGCCTATACGGTCAAGGCGGGGAAGGTGAAGAAGGGAGACCTGGAGAAGGTTCGCATCGAGCAGTTCTTCGTCGAACGAGTGCTTGACGGTGTGGCGGTGGACGGGCGAGTCATCGGGCTTGAGTTCGTTCAAGACCTTGAGATCCGGGTGCGGCCTGTGGATGAAGACTCCGAGCTTCCGGAAGTTACCGTGGCCTGGTTCGAAGCAGGGGACGAGCCTCTGGACAACCCCTATGTTATTGAATTTGAAGTGGATCCGTCCGTGGAGCTGTTGCCGTATTTCCTGGAGGGATTCGAGTTCACCGCTGAGGGAGCTTGGAGAGTTCCGGCCTCCAATGTGCAAGTTCGTGGGCATGCCATATTCTCGGGGGTGCACTCCTGGCCATAGACGCGGGGCATGTCGAAACATCTGATGAGAGCTGAGCACTTTGTCGTCCCTCTCGCCCCTCGCTCCCACTGTAGAGATTCTCTACTCTTGTGTGAACCAACGGGACAGTTTCCCCTCGCTATCTTCCCTCTCCCATGCAGCAGCGATATCGGTGTGAAGAAAGTTTGTCACATTCCCCCTCGAAATCTGATGGGGAGGTTGTCTTGTTCACGCACAAGATCTTGTTGTCGGCGGTTTGCTGTCCCAACCAGTCTCCGTCTACGAAGGAAGGGTTGATGTTCGCGTTGACCCACATCACGTGGAACTCTGCGTAAGTGCACACATGTCCCCCTTCGTCCATGCAGTCTGCCTGCGCCTGGTAGAAGGTCCGAGGGTTTCGCCATGACGTGCTGCACAGGTTCGTGGTGAGAAAGCTGTACCCCGAGGGGCATCCGTACCGAATTCGTTTGCCCTGAACCCGGACAGTGGAGGTCGAGGGCCATGTGTAGGTCCCCGGTGCGAAGTGCCCGGGCGCCAGGTCACCGACTTCGTGTTCGTGCTCGTCGGAAGCGACCCCGTCCAATTTCCCAAAGGCAATGTGTGCGTCGTCGGCGATGTCTATGTCGGTGAGGGTTCCATTCTTCACCATGCTTCCGGTTACAGAGGCTATCTGGTTCGTCTGGACATAGGTATTACCCAGGGAGTTGACGAGCTCGGTCTTTGTATCGAAGCAGGCGCTTCGGGCCCACTGCTTCACGGTGTCCATGCTCACCGAGAAGGTCGTGCCGCTGAGGAGCAACCCGGAACCGGCGTAGTAAAGGGTGTTTGTATCCTGCTCACACGTCACCGAGCCGTCATCCAGCACCTCTCGAATGGACTTCCCCGGTGGACACGTTCCCTGAACTCTTCGCTGCACCTGGTTGTAGTCCACCTCCAGAGTCACGGTCTGGGCGCTCGAGCCCCCGAGAAGCCCCGCGCCGGTGAGCACCTCCGTGATGTCTCCTCCCCCGTCTTCATCCGCGCTGCAGACCCACTGTTGGCCGTCTGCGCTGCGCTTCAGCACGTCGTTTGGTTGGCATCCCATTCCTGAAAGTCGGTCCGTGGTGACCGACCCCGGCGCCAACTCGGTTCCGTTGACGCATTCGTCGCATTGCAAGTCCAGCGCAGCACCCCCCTGTTGAGCGGCACCGGCGTATGGGAAGGAAACCTCTTCGGGGGAAACGCACTGCGTACATTCCAGGTCATCTGGAGGGTTGACCAGTTGGTTGCAGGTGTCGGCATGATGCGCCACCATGGAGTACCCAACTGCGGTCAAGGGCACCCTGGGAAGCTCTTCGCCTCCATCCACGCTGACAGCGAGCCACAGCCCCGGGAACTGCTCGAAGAGGATGGGAGAGAGGGGCTCATAGGTGCCCAGCCGAGCCTCGAATTCGCCCCCTTCAAGGGCCACAGCGAAGTGGCTCTCCCACCAAAGCGGCGTGGCAACGTCCGGGGTCTCGTAGAGTCCAAAATCCAGGTCAACCTCTCCTTGCAAGGGAACCCCCGCCAAATTCGTCAGTTCTCCCCGCAGTGATATTCGTGCATCCCAGGCATGCGCCGGCCGGGGGGTCGCCAGGGCAATAAGAATGGTGAGGGTGAGAAGAATGGTTCGGGCGCTGGTGTCGATTCTGTTCATGGCACTCTCCTTTCTGTTCATGGATTTCCCCAGCGCAAGACAACATCCTGCGATGGGGAGGCTGTGGGGTCGATTGGGGGCATGTGGCTGAACGCTTTCAACCGAAGTGTCGGGGTTGATGTTGTCCCCAGAATGGGACTCTCCAACACTCGCAACCTTGCTGCCGGGCACATTTCGTCTGCGATTCCGTTGCAGTTGTTGTCCACACCGTCGCAAAGCTCGACGGCAAAAGGGTGAATCTGAGAGTCCAGGGGCGCACAGTCAGCCTGGTCCGGGGCGTTGTCGTTGTCATCGTCCGTGTCGCAAAGGTCTCCCTGCCCGTCCTGGTCGAAGTCCTCCTGGTCGAGGTTTGTCACCAAAGGGCAGTTGTCTTGCGGGTCAAGGACGCCGTCTCCGTCGTCGTCCAGGTCAACGCAATCCATCTTCTTGTCAGCGTCGGTGTCAAGGAACGATTCGTCCGTGACCCCGTCGCAGTCGTTGTCGATGCCGTCGCAGCACTCTGCTTGCGGAGTTGGAGCGTCGCATACCGCCCCCGCGTCGCCGTCGCACCGTGTGAATCCGTCGCAGTCACCGTGAAGGTTTGAGCGAGTGCACGACGAAGAAACGAACTCTTCGTCCACGGCTCCGTTGCAGTTGTCGTCTCGCCCGTTGCACACCTCTGGCGCGGCCACTGCTGCGTCGCATTCACTCCACCCAGGCGGTCCTTCACAGGTTTGATGACCCAGACACAAGCCAAAGTCGTTCTCGTGAAAGCAGGGTTTTGACGTGAAGAGCAGATCGGCGGTACACACACAGCTTCCGGTTGCGGGAAGGCACTGCATGGCCGGTTCGTCGGCCCCCGGAGCTGCCACCTCGGTGCAGAGGTATCCCTGTGGGCAATCCTCCAAAGCAAAGCACTGCATGGCGCAATAGGTACCCGTGTCACCCACGGGAAGACACAGGTCACCTGAGTATGAGCAGTCCAAATCCACGGTGCATGGCTGGCAGAGACGGTTTCCCGGGGGAAGACAGACGAAGGTCCAGTCGGGGGGATCCTCCAACCCCTGGCATTGCCAGTCTCCGGGACACTCCTCAATGCAGGTTCGAGTGCACACGGTGGAGCCGTCGGCCTTCTGGATGCAGTATCCGCTGTCGCACTCCTGATTAGCGCCGCAGGGTTGGTTCCAATCGCCCCACTGTGGGTCGAAGAGGTTCTCCAGCCCATCGGGGGTGGACCAGCGGTCATCGGGATGAAAATCGAACTCCGCTGTGTCCTCTGGAGGGGGATGAAGCAGGTCGACAGGAGAAGAACTGTCCTCTTCCAGGGGGGTGGTGGGGTCGCCGTTGGAGCAGCGGCACATGAAGAGCGCAAGAAGGCACGCCAATGCGAGTCGGCTCATGTCGTTCACCTCAGGTTGCTGGGTTGTGGTTTGGACTGCAGTGCCAGCCTGTCCGCCTGGCGGTCAGGAGGTCAGAGGCACTGTATTAATGAACGACTATTTGGTGAAAATGCGTGCGGTGGGTGTGCAGAAAGTTGAAAAAGGGGGGGCGCTCAGAGTTCGGTGAATTCGATGTGGAGTTGGTAGTCCTCGCACTCCCAATCGGCCGAGCCGCTGGGCGACACGCGGATCCGAAGGGTCTTGTCGTCATTGAATGTGCAGGTTCCTCCCCAATCGTAGGTGATCGATTCGGCTGAGCAACTGGACAATGAAGACGTTTTCAGGGCGGCGCAGCCGTCACTGTACAAGGTGAGGTTGTAGTTTCGACAGTCGCCACCCGTCGGGGGACTCATTTGCACCGTCACCCGGAACGTTTGACTGGTGAACGGGACGCAGAAGCCGCCCCCCTCTACTGCCTTGAACTTGAAGTAGTCATTGTCCCCCTGCGGGTAGATCGTGCCTGTCCCGTTCCAGCTTCCCCCTTCCGGAATATCGCCCAGATTCTCGGGGGCCGTGCAGGAGTTGTTTGGTTCGTGATTGTCGGCAGCACCTGAGATGTCTTCATCCACGGTGCCATCGCAGTCGTCGTCAATGTCGTTGCACGTTTCGGCGCCTGCGGGCAGCGGGTTGCAGGTGATGGGTGCGCCGTTGACGCACTGGTTTACCACGTTGTAGCAGGCGCCCTGGCCGCAGCTTTGGGTTCCCGGGTTGATGTTGGTACACGCTCCTGGAATGAGCCCGCTGCAGCTACCCGTGGAGGGTGTCTGGCAGGTTGAATCACAGGTGATTTGCGCGTTGGCGGCCCCCGCCAGCGGGCAGAGATCGGTGGCATCCTGGCAGGTACCATAGCCGTCACAGGCAGCTACTCCGGCGGAAATGTTGGCCCGGGTGTAGCAGGTGCTTCCCACCCAACCGTAGTAATAGCCAGAGCAGGAGACTCCGCCGCACTCTCCGTCGGGGTCCGAATTCTCAGCAATGTTCCAGCATGTCCCGGCGTGACCAGCGACGTCGCATCGCTTGCACAGGCCGTTGCACGAGCTGGTGCAGCACACCCCATCCACGCAATAGAGTCCCAGCGCGCAGTCGCTGGCCTCGTCGCAGGTTCCTCCGGCGTCGAGGTCGTACTGGCACGTTCCGTCGCAGTGGGCGTCGGCGTCACACTGAGAGTCCGAGCCGCAGGCCGTCGCGCAAGAAGGAGCGGACTGGTCCACAGCACCGGAGCATTGGACTGCGGGGTAGGGGCCGCAGTCACTGGCGACTTGCCCGTTGCACCCGGAGTCATCGGCAATGGCGCCGCTCTCTTCACATTGGAACTGAGAATTGCAGACGGGTTCGGTTCGGGAACCCTGGCACGTGGACGGGCTTGTACACGTGGGATTGCTCCCGTACGTCGAGTTGTTGCAGTTGGTTGCGCTGGCGCAGCAATCTCCGGCGCCGCAGCAGTAGCCGTTCTGGCAGTGGCCGCTCTGGCAATCGGAGGCTTCGTTGCAGGGGAGTCCGTCTTCCTGATCGAGGACACAGACCCCGTCGCAGTGGTACTCGGCCTTGCACTGGGCGTCGCTGCTGCAGTTTGCTGCGCACTGCGGAGATGTTTGCTCTGCGGCCCCGGTGCAGTAGCGATCCAGGTAGGGAGTGCAAGTCAAAGCGAGGGTCGTCTCCAGGCAGGCAGTGTCGTCTCCGATGAGGGCCGAGGTGCCGCACTGGTGGCTCACGCACACGGCGTCCTGGCGGAATCCCTGGCAGGTAGCGGAGTTGTCGCAGTAGGCAGCGGCAGCGAAGGTTGAAGGGCAGTTGGACGGCTGGGCGCAGCAGGTTCCAGCTCCGCAGCAGTATCCGTTGTCGCAGTGACCGCTTTGGCAGTCGGTATTCTCGTCGCACCCTGTTCCGTCGGTGACGTCTGCGACGCACGTTCCGTCGCAGTGGTAGCCGGCAACGCACTGGGCATCATCGGTGCAGCTTTGGTCGCACATGGGCTCCAACTGGTCGGCTTGGCCATCGCAGTAGACTGCCACATACGGGGTGCACTCTTTGGCCTTGATGACGTCGGTGCAAGCCGAGTCGTCGGCGATGGGGTCAGACTTGGCGCACTGGTTGGCTTCGCACAGGGCGTCTTGCCGTGTTCCCTGGCAAGAGGCGGGGTTCTGGCATGCGGCCGATACGCTGAAGGAGGCTGGGCAGTCCAACGGCAAAGCGCAGCAGGCTCCAGTGAGGCAGCAGAAGCCGTTCTGGCAGTGTCCAGTGGCGCAATCGCTGTTCTCGTCACACACCCCTCCGTTGTCGAGGTCGGCGACGCAGGTGCCATCGCAGTGGAAGCCCTCGATGCACTCGCTATCTGCGGTGCAGGAGGTGGGGCAGGCGGGTGCCTCTTGATCCAACTCTCCGGTGCAGTAGATGGAGAGGTATGGTGAGCAGTCGAGAGCGAGCTGCGAGCTGGCGCAGGCCCTGTCGTCGCTCAGGGCTTCGCTGGTTCCGCACTGATTGGCGGCACAAGTTGCGTCCAACCGTGTTCCCTGGCAGGTGGCGGTGTCGTCACAAGTGGGAGCGGTGGTGTAGGAGCCCGGGCAGTCGTCCGGAACAACACAGCAGTCACCCTGGTCGCAGCAGAAGCCGTTCTGGCAGTGCTCGCCGATGCAGTCGCTGTTTTCGTCGCAGGCTTCTCCGTTGTCGAGGTCCGCCACACAGGTGACATCGCAGTGGAAGCCGTCGATGCAGTCGGCATCGGCGTCGCAAACGTCGGCGCAGGAAGGCTCAGTCTGATTGACGTTGCCGTTGCAGTAGACGGGATCGTAGGGGTCACAGTTGTGAGATAGAACGGCCCCGGTGCAGGCTGAGTCGTCAGCCTTCGGGGTGCTGGAGCCGCACTGATTCTGGTTGCAGACGGCGTCCTGGCGGGTTCCCTGGCAGGTGGCCGCATCGTCGCATGTGGCTTCGATGGTGTAGCTCTCCGGGCAGTCCGACGGCTGGGCGCAGCAGTCCCCTGCACCGCAGCAGAAGCCGTTCTGGCAGTGATCGGAAATGCAGTCGGAGTTCTCAACGCAGGCGAGCCCTCCGTCGAAGTCGGCTACGCATGCGTCGCTTCCTTCGTTGCAGTGTGCAGAGGCGATGCAGTGGGTGTCCGCCTCGCACATGGTGGCGCAGATGTCTCCCGCACTCCCGCCGTCAGCGCAGGTATACAGAGCGCACCCCTGTGAATCGGGAACCACGCAGGCTCCTTCCTCGCAGGACGCAGCAGCGGTCTGGAAGTAGTCGTCTCCGGCCCCGGTACAAGCGGGGGGGGCACAGTCGGTGAAATCTTCGTCCACGGACTCGTCGCAGTTTTCATCTATGCCGTTGCACAACTCTGGGGTTCCGGGGTGAATGTCCGGGTCTTCGTCGTTGCAGTCGTTGCCACCTTCGGGACACACGGCTGGGAATCCGGCCAACGTGATGTCCGCATCGCAGTAGCCATCTTCGTCGTCGTCGCAGGTGTTGTCCACGACTCCGTCGCAGTCTTGATCCAGGTCGTCACAGATTTCATCGGTGGCCTGTTCGAGGGCGCTGCACGTGGCGTTTTCCAGGTCGGCGCAAATTACCGTGCCGCCCACGCATTCGCCCACGCCGCAGGCCTCTCCCATGCCGATGACCTCTCCACCCGGTGCGGCCCAGGAGAAGACTTCGTCAATTCCTGTGTTGCAGTTGTTGTCCTTTCCGTCGCAAATCTCTGCAAGGGTAGGGGCCACTTCGGGATCTGTGTCGTCGCAGTCGTCGTTGGTCGGCGAGTAGCCCTCGGGGACTACGCACGCTTCTATGATGTCTCCCAGGGAGTGTCCGTGGCCATCCAGATCCAGGTCCGGGTAGAAGGGGATGAGGACTCCCTCATCGGTCTGTCCGTCGCAGTCGTCGTCCTTGCTGTTGCAGACTTCTTCCACTGCTTGCGAGGCTGAACTGCAGCCGGTTTCAGTCGTGGACACGCATACCACCGTGCCCCCGGCGCAGATTCCCGTGCCGCAGTTGCCACCGATGGCCTTTTCAGCGCCGTCGAAGTCTACGAACACGAACCCTTCGTCGAACTCGTCGTTGCAGTTGTCATCCTTGTTGTTGCAGATCTCCGCTGCCGGAGTCTTTGCATTGCAAGCGCTCCACCCCGTAGCTCCGTCGCAGGTTCGCTGCCCGAAGCACGTTCCAAAGTCGTTGGTGGTGGAGCAGGGCTCTGAGGTGTCAATCAAGTCGGCCGTGCAAACACAAGAGGCGGTGTCTGGCAGGCACTGGCGGCTCACCATTGTTTCGCCGTCGGCTCCCAGGATGTCGGCGCAGGAGTAGTCCTCGGGGCAGATGCCGTCTTCCTGGCAGCTTATGGTGCAGTACATTCCGGCACCGTCTCCTTCTCCGATTTCCAGGCACATGTCTCCATCGATGATGCAATCCTCATCCGCCTCGCAGGGCTGGCAGGGCTGGTGCTCTTTCGGGAGGCAGATTGACACGGCGTCGGGGCCGGTATCGGTGACGACGATGCAAGCCCAGCCGTCCGGGCATTCCTCCACACAGGTGGTGGTGCATACCTGTCCGTCTTTGTACGGAACGCAATATCCGCTGAGGCACTCGTCGTTGTTCAAGCAGGGATAGCCAAATTCTCCGGGCTGAGGCTCTGTGTCTATATCAAATCCGTCTGGGTGATGAACGTCCCAGAAGTCCGGGAGGTCGTACGGCACGTCCGGCGTGTCAAGATTGTCTCCAGTGTCCACGGAGTCGGCTGGCTGGATGAAGTCATTGCCCAGATCCGTTGGGGTGGAGTCGGTCAACGTGTCGCTGGAGCTGTCACTCGACGCGTCGTCGTGCACCGATGCAGCTCCCCCGGAGCTACTGCACGCAGGTGCCAACCACAGCGCCATTACGGCAACCAGAGTGATTCCCAATGGTCTCAAAAAATCTGTTCTTTTGTCCACGTTCGTCCTCCTCGACAGACCCCAGGGTCGCGTGTCGGTCCGGTCTCGTTCCAATCTCAATCGAAGTCTTTTGTCCTGGGGCAAAGTATAGCTGGACATGCTGCTGGAATCAATGGGAAGTGCGGTTCTAGATGCGAAAAATGGCGTGAGGACGACAATCAGTTTGTCAGCGCAATTTCCTCTTCGATCCGGTCTCTCAACTCCACTTCGGTCTTCTCTCCGAAGTACCGCTTGCCATTAATGTATATGGTAGGGGTGGACTTGACGCCCAGTCGAAGCCCTTCCTTCTTGCTGGCACTCACAACTTCCAGAGTCTTGTCGTGATGCCACACCTTCTTGAATCGCTCCAGATCCAACCCAAGCTTCTGAGCATAACCCTCGATTTCACTTTCAGAATGGGCCTCGAAATTGGAATACATTATGTCGTGGAACTCCCAGAATTTCTTCTGATCTGCCGCTGCTATGCCCGCTCTGGACGTTTCCACCGCCAATGGGCCGTGACCCTTCACAGGGAAGAAGAAGAAGAAGTAGGCCACCTTGCCGTCGAAGTCGGGTAGCATCTGCCGCAACATGGGAGAAACGACTCGACAAAAGGGGCAATCGAAATCAGCGAAGACCACGATGCGAACGGGGGCTTTGGCCTCTCCCATCATCAAGGACTTGCGAAGTCCCTTGAAGGTCGCCGTCTTGAACGGGTGCACCGAGCGAGCCCGATCCATCAATTCGCTGTGAATCTGCGTGTTTGGCTTCCCTTTGATGACCTGCCGAGTGATGAAACCCGCCGCTCGAAGAGCGGTGTCCGATGGCTTCGACTGAGTCACACAGTTAAACACCGTGTCCTCACATTCGTGGTAGCAAGCCTCCTCCTTCATGAGGGAGATAGCTCGGGCCTTGATGTCGTCATCGAGCTTGGAAACCTCTACGTTTGGAAGGGATGTCCAGGGAACCTCCGCGGCCAGAACCGGGAGGGCAACTGTGAGCGCCAGGAGGGCCGCAAAGAGTGAAAGTGATCGTTTCATTATGTCCTCCAATCGAAATATATTCAGTTGTTTGTGCGCCTGGACTTCAAGTGACGAATTAGAGTGTCCAATCCCCACCGGTGCTCTTCCACAAAGAAGATGAAAACTCCCACGAAGAACCAGACGACGTCTCTCCAGACGTACGACCAGCTTATCTGCGCTGCAGCCTCCTCCGAGGCGAAACAACCGCAACTGGTCATCACCAATCCCTCCATCACAGCGTGAGAAATGGCAACCATGAACACTACCAACATTGCGTTGATGGCGAACACCTGGACTCGGGTTTTCCACCCCACAATGAGGAAGATGGCCGCAAACAACTCGAACCAGGGGAGGATGATGGCCATAGCGTTCAAGACCGCAGTGGGCAACATCTGGTAGGTGGCGATGGAGACAGCAAAATCGTACGGATTGATGATCTTGCCCCAGGCAGCGCAAAGGAAAACCCCGCCTAGATACAACCGAAAGAGAAGATCCAGGAAAGGCAGCACGAATCGGTCCATGGCATTTGGTAGGTGACGGCTCATTGGTCACCTCCTTTGGACGAGAGCACTCCCCCTGCTTCCAGGTAGGCGGAGAGCCCTCCTTCCAGCGAGATGACTCGTGCGAACTGCGCCTTTACGTCTTCGTTGGAGATGAGCTCGTCGGCGAGGTGTTCCGAGGGAGGATGGGAGCTCTGGGCAGCGGCGGGGGGA
>CALFHQ010000795.1 GCA_937876385.1 uncultured Pseudomonadota bacterium | reverse complement strand
ACAAGAATCCGCCTCCCGGTAGACGACACAAAAACGAAGTACGCAAGCCGCCGCTGTGCTGGAGCGTTCCTCCCCTTGTGCGCCCCCTTCCTCCGAAGGAAACCCGCCACCTGGACGTTCAGTTCCTCTACATCCGACAGCGACTTCGCCCCTTCAAGGGCCTCCAGAGCGGCTTCCACGGGAGCCTTCAGCTCTTCCAGCTCCAACAGGCGCTTGCGGGTCTTCTCCTCCCCTCGAACTCCCCTTCGAACCCGTCGAAAATAGCCTTCCATGTTGTCTCGAACGCTCAAAGCCGGGTCCAGAGGCACCTCCACGGTGGCGGGAGGGTCTGCTGACCAATCCGTCCCTGCCACCGAGGTCAACCCCCGCCGATCGCCCCCGGAGACCCCCTTGAGGCACTCCCCGTACCGCCTCATCTGCTGCCAATCCAATGCTCGGCTGAGATCGGACCGGACCTTCGTGATGGCCCGATTCAGGCGCTTCAACTCCCCTTTCAACCGCCCTTCGAGTTGACTTCGACTTTGCTCCAGAATGCGATTCTCGATGGCGTGGCGAAAATATTCTTCTACCTGGGGATGAATGGGCGTCCCAACGTCAAAGCGCCAGGAATCGCTTCGCCCCGGAATAGGGATGGGGGGCTCGTAGAGTTCACCGACGTTCAGGGTTCGATGGTGGGAGCGTGGGCTCACCAGTGACCCTCGAATGCGGTCCCCTTCCCCCAGCAGAAACAGGTTGGGATGATGGCCACTCAGCTCCAGAAGGAGGTCAGGGCGCTCCTCCCCCTGGAACCGAATTACCGCAACCCGGTCGTCCCAAGGCATGTCCACCGCAGCGATGCGGGCCCCCGCGAGGAGCTTTCGAAGCAGCATGACGAAGGGAGTGGGCTGATTGAGGGTGCCGGTGCGTTCGGAAATGAGATGGATTCGAGCCCCCCCTGGACGCACACAAAGGAGGAGGTAGAACGAAACAGACCCGTACAGCGATAGAACCACCGTCTCCCCGTCTGGATTGCGGATTTCCTGTATCCGCGCACCGGGCAGCGTGCGGTCTAGATCGACCACGATGGATTCAAGCTCTCGTTGCGACAGATTCATCAAAGTCCCCCTGGGATTAAGACAGCATATCTTCCCCCTTCGACAAACTCAAAAAGCATTTGTCGGTGCTTTGTGGATCTGCTATAAGTGGCGGACGTTTGCCCCGTCAACCGGAGCGAAAAGGAGCCAGAATGGACCTGTTGGATCTGTTTTTTGCTGGACCACCGATGGCCCTCTTCTTCCTGGGTTTGGGGTTGCCCTTTTTCGGCAACAAGAAAGACCTGGAAGCATTGGTCGAAGAAAAGAAGAGCCTGGAGAAGCAAAACGAGAAGTTGGAGTCCCGGGTTGCGGAGCTGAAAAAGAAGCTGGAGAAGGCCAACGGGCGAGCCTCCGACATCGAAACTCAGTTGGCCGAACTGCGCACCCGAAACGATCAACTAAAAGGGGAAGCGCAGAAAATCGCTCGCCTTGAGAAGCAACTCGCAGAGCGCTCCAACACCGCGGCCACCCTCATCGAAAGCAAGGACAGGCTCCTGGCGACGCTGCAAGAAGAGATCCTCTCCTTGAAGCAGGCCAACGCCGACCTCCAGGAGCAGATTGCTCTAATCGAGAAGGGGCCACAGCCTGCCCCGGAGCCGATCCCCGAGCCAGTCATCGAAACTCCGGTGGAAGCGCCCCCGCAAGAGGCTCCGCCGGTGGTCGAGGAACCTCGGGTCGATACGGAGAAGGAGCGCCTTCGGGAATCCGTTGGAGAACTGCAGGACTCCCTTCGCAAACTCAAGAGAGAGTTCAAGGAACAAAAAGAGCGCAACCGCCTGTTGAAGCGAATGGCGGAGCACAACCGGCGGGCCTACGTGGTCACCTTGAGCCAGCTCGACTTGTCCCAGGACGAGATCTGCCTCCTCAAAACCGGCAAACCTCGCCGCCAGACCCAGCAAAGCCAGAATCAGGTTCCCATGAGCGAAGAGCCCTCTTGCCCGCCGGCGAATCTGGAAGAGGCAACTCCAGAACCCCAGACCGCCGACGAGCTGGCCGCTGAAACCGAAGTGGTCAGCGTTCAACCCCCCGTCGAGTCGTGAACCAACCAATCATCATCTTCAAGCACTTGAAGTCCTTTCTATTCAACGGAATCCGGTGTTGCAATCGGGTTGCCTATTTCGTTTCATCTGGTATGATTGTTTGCCCTTGGCAGATAGCATTGACCAACAGAGGCTGAAATTCGTCAGGTGAGGAGAAGCGCCAATGAGAAAAGCATGTTTGCTGACACTCCTGGTGGGGTGCGTAATGTCCACCTCGGCCATCGCACAACCGAAGGAAGAGACACAAGAGCCAGCCGCCACGACAGCCCCGGACGCTGTAGCTGAGGAGGCCCCGGCACCCGAAGGTGAGAAGCCCAAGGCGAAGGACAACCGAAGGCCCTATACCTCGACAAAATTCGACATGGAGAACATGAGCGAAATTGAAATCGAGTCCTACGGCCGCATCAAGACGATTCGGAAGGACAGCATCGACAAGATGAAGCAGTTGGTGGAGTCCACCCCCAACTACCCGAACATCGCTTCGGTGTACTACCGCATCGCCGAGTACACCATGGAGAACATCAAGTACGACCTGGCCCTCAAGGCCCAGCAATACCGACGGGACGTGGAGCGTTTCAAGCGTGGAGAGCTCAAGGAGAGGCCCGAGCCTCCGGCAAAGGACTACTCCCCCACCCTTCCGTACTACGAAAAGATTCTCATGGAGCACCCCGACTATCCCCGCGTCGAAGAGGTCCTCTTCTACCTGGGAAGAAACGGTCTCGAGACGGGCAAGGCCCTGGGCGATGAGAAGCTCTCCGAACGGAGCATCAAGTACATCAACAAGCTGGCCAAACTGTTCCCGCAGAGTCAATTCCTGCCCAATGGCTATCTTTTGGCCGCCGAGTACTACTTCGAAAAAAACAACCTCTTCGAGGCGCTCAAGTACTACAAGAAACTCGTGGACGAATACAAAGACGCCCCGATGTACCTCTACGCCCTCTACAAGGAAGGCTGGGTCTACTACAACTACCAGCAGTACGACAAGACCCTCACCGCCTTCGAGGAAGTCATCACCGCGCTCAGAGAGAAGGGAGAAGAGGACGCCACGTTGCGCCAGATGACCTTCAAGGACTACATCATCACCGTCTCCGAAGCCGGAAACGGCTGGAGCACCGCTGGCGACTACCTGAAGCAGGAGTACGGCGAAGAGAAGGCCAACGAGGCCCTCCACACCATCGCCCAGATGCTCGTTACCCACGGGTTCTACGATGATTCCATCTCCCTGAACATGCACTTCATCGAGTTGGACAAGAAGTCCCCGAAGGCGCTCGGGTACTGGAACAGCATCCTGAAGATTTATCGAGACAACTTCCCCTTCGACGAGACCGAAAAACAGATCCGGATGGCAAGACTGTTCTTCCGCAACGACGGCGCATGGGTCGCTGCCAACTCCGGCAACACCGAAGTCATGGCCAAAGCAGAAGACTTCATCATCAAATGGGACCTGGCACTGGCGGAACACTACCTCGCCGAAGGACTCTACTTCGACAAGGGTGATGAAGCCTTCCTGATGGCCATCAACCGCTTCCGGGATATCTTGAACACCGGCGCCGGGAATCGAATCGAGCAGGCATGGGCGGGAATCCTCATGGCCCACGTCGGCCTCATCCGCTCCAACTCCGGAGGCAAGATCATCTTCGTGGCAGAAAACGTCCTCGGGCCCGCATATCCCGGCGACTACAAACTTCCCCGAAAGATCAAGGAACAATCCCTCAACGAATTCGAACAGGGATTCCTGGATGCCCTGGTTGAATACGAGAAGATTCCAAACCGCGCCGGCCAGAAACCAGACCTCAAGCCCCTCGCCAAAGTCAACATGGAAGCGGATTTCTTCTATGTGGCAGCCCTTGTCAACTACATGAAGGGCCACTCCACCAAGGGACTCGAATACATCGACCAACTGGTCACCTACAAACCCGACAGCCCCTTCCTCGGTTGGGCCGGAGACATGATTTACGAAATGTCCGCTCGAGCGGAAGACTGGACCGGACTTCAGCGCCGGGTCAACGCCATGCTCAAAGTGGGAAACACCGAGATCACCGCAAAGGAACAACTCAACTTGTACCTGTGCGACGGTCTCATCAACGAAGGAGTAGCCCTCGGCAAGGCGGGGAACTTCGGGGACGGCTCGGAGCGACTCTCCACCGCGGCCCAGACCTGCTCGGAAGACGCCGACAAAGCAGGGGAAGCCCTCTACAAGTTGGGACAAGTCGCCGAACAGGGTGGTTTCTATCCCCAGGCTCGAGAAGCGTACAAGCGAGTCATCGACGAATTCGGTCGCTCCAAGTACCGCAACATGGCTCAGCGCCAATTCGCCAAGATCAAGAACAAGTAGAGGATTCCCATGAGACACCCCTGGCTTCTTCTGGTCGCCCTCCTCTGGGCCTGCTCCGGAGGTTCGTCCTCCGATGAACCCACCGATACGGCTTCCACCCTCGATGGCAACGGCGTCCTGGAAGACACAATGGACGACCAGACGGGCAGCGATGCTGCCCTCCCCTCAGACAGCACCACTGAGGACACCCAACAGCCCATTGAGTATCCCGTCCCAGCGCAACCCGTGCCCGAATTGGCCCCGGGAATCTATGCCTGGTCCGACGGAACAAACGACATCATGATCGCCACCGGGGGCGACTCCATCTTCCTCCTTTCGGCAAGCTTCCAATGCGAAGGGAACGAAGGATGCCTGTTCAGCAACAACTTCTCGCCACTTAGCTGCAACAAAGCCTATGAGAAAGGATATCACGGTGCCATTGCAGACGGCGTCTTCGTCATCGAAGGTATCAAGGGCACCGACAAACTCGTTGGAGCCATTCAAGGCACCGACACCATCGCACTGGTGTACGAACTGAAGCCGGAAATTCCCTGCTGCACCAAGACCTTCGCCCTGAATGCCACCTGGGACGACTCCGAGAACTGTGAGGACTTCGACCAGCCCGATTGCGACATTTACACCGATGCCAACTGCGAAGAAGGGCTCAACTGCATCCTCAACGAAAACGAACAGCCAGTGTGCCTCGTCGCAGGAGAAGTGCCCGTGGGCGAAACTTGCGCCACCCAGGGCGTCTGCTTAGACGGGAAGTGCATGGCCCTCTCCAACGACGACAAGAACCACTGCTACAAGTACTGCCAAAGCAACGCCGACTGCCCGGATGGCTCGTGCCTTACGATCACCGGTTCTCCCTGGAAGGTGTGCAGTCTCCCTGAAGACCAGTACGACAAGTGCAATATTCTGGACCAGGATTGCGCAGACCCAAACCAGGCCTGCTACACCTACTCCAGCGTCATCAACGACCCCATCTGCCTGAAAGTCGGCACCTCAGACAAAGGGGAGCAGTGCACCCAATCCAGCGACTGCAAAGAAGGTTTCGACTGCATCGGCGGATCCACCTGCCGACGCATCTGCAGTACCGCCGGTGGAGAGCCCTCCTGCGACTCCCCCTTCGCCTCCTGCGTCCCCCTGGTTCCCTCCCAGGGAGCCGGATATTGCGGCGAATAACCTCCAAAACCGTCTTCCCAGCTTGTTGTCCTGCGCTTTTTGCTTGAATCCAATCCATTCACTCCTATAATGGGCGCAGTTGACGTTCGGGGCGTAGCGCAGTCTGGTAGCGCTCCAGTTTTGGGAACTGGATGTCGCAGGTTCGAATCCTGTCGCCCCGACTATTTCCACAGCAACCGGCTCACCAGGAGCACTCATGTCCGATTCTCGCCCACGGAAAAGGGATCATATTGAATTCTGCCTCACCGACAAGAGCCAACGGGGAGATCCAGGGTTTGCAAACTACCGCCTGATTCCCGAAGCGTTCCCCGAGCTGGCCATGGATGACATCTCCCTGGAACGCCCATTCCTGGGCAGGACTCTCTCTTTCCCCTTCATCATTGCCTCAATGACCGGAGGAACCGGGGATAAGAAGGGATGGAATCGACAGTTGGCCATTGCCGCACAAAACCAACGCGTAGCGTTGGCGCTGGGATCCATGCGAAGCGCCGTGCTTCACCCTGAAATCGCTCGAGACTTCGACATCAGAGCGGAAGCACCCGACATACCCATCGCCGGCAACATCGGCGCTTGGCAGCTTCGAGACCCGGATTTCAGGAAGAGACTCATCGACCTCGCTGCACAGCTCCAACTGGACGGCATGTTCGTCCATGTAAACCCGGCCCAGGAACTCGTTCAGCCAGAGGGAGAGCGCAATTTCTCGGGCGCCTTGGACGCCGTCATTGAGTTCATCGATGAAATCCCTTTGCCGGTATTTCTCAAAGGGGTGGGGTGCGGAGTCACTACGACCCACCTGGCCCCCCTCATTCAAAGCGGTTTGGAGGGACTGGACACGGCGGGACTCGGGGGAACCCACTTCCCCACCGTCGAAGCTTCCCGCAACGGCGCCGACCTCGCCACCGCCGAGGCTCTCCAAGACTGGGGGGTCCCCACAAGCGAAATGGTGGCCAGCGCCCGACAGTTCCTGGACACCCTCCCAGACATCGGGAGGCGACCCACGCTCATCGGCTCTGGAGGTATTCGAACCGCCCTCGACATTGCCTTGGTTCTGGCCCTGGGTGCCGACTTCGCTTCCTCAGCCCAACCCCTTCTCAAAGCAGCCTCCAAGGGATCAACGGCGATAGAGAATGTCCTCGCTTCCTGGCGGGACGGACTGAAAAGTCTGTGCCTTCTTACGGGTTGTCGAGTTCCCCTGGAGCTTCGGACTCGCCTTCGACGGCGGGGATGATCCGCAACTCGATTCGCCGATTCAACCGCCGCCCGCTGACCGTTCGATTGTCACCTGGCCCCCCAGCCACGCCACCATCCACAGCCTGAAGCCGCACCGCTTCTACTCCCTCTGCGACCAGGATCTCTCGAACCATTCGGGCGCGCCGGAGGCACGCTTGCCCCCCCTCGCTCTCAAACTCCCGGGCATCGCAGTAACCGATCAACACGATGTGCTCAAGGCCGGCGTTCGCCTTCAGCAGGTTTGCCAGACGGTCCAACACCGGGTAGGAAGAGGGGTCAACAATGTCCTGCCCATCGACAAAGAGAACCCGTCGGGCCAACTGAAGGACCTCATCCATCACTCGCTTTGGAGCAGGACATCCATCCAGAAGTGCCGGACCGGCAAGCCGGGGACACACATCGTCCACGTCCGGCACCCCGTCCCCATCGCCATCAGGACAACCCAGGAACCTGGCTTCACCGGGAGCATCCGGGCATCGGTCACGGCTGGTTTGCACACCATCATGATCCGCATCGGGACACCCCTTCCCCTCCACAGACCCCTTCTCTCTGGGACAGTGGTCGAGGTGCTCTGGGACGCCGTCTCCATCCAAATCCGGACACCCTCGGTCCGCAACGGCTCCCAGTTGCCCGGGACACAGATCCTGTGCGTTGGGGACGCCATCGCCGTCGGAATCGGGGCAACCGTACAAGGCCTCGCTACCGGGATACATTGGACAGCGGTCCAACGGCTCGTACACGTCGTCGTCATCTGCATCGGGACAACCGTCAAAGGCTCGAAGCCCCGCTTCAGCGGGACAACGGTCCAGACAATTCAAGATGTTGTCCCCGTCGTCATCACCATCACAACGGTCCACAATGGGCTTCATCCAACCAATCCCGAAGGAAGCGAAGTAGCCGTCGGTGACAGGGCCGCCGGGGAGTCTGTAACCGCCCTGAACGGTCCAATTGAGCCCCCACCACGCAACCGTCAGGCTTCCGGCCATGGTGTTTCCGGAGAGCCTCTCAAAGGACGGCTGTTCAGCCAAAGAGAGCACCCCCTCCCAGGCGATCACTGCGTGGATTCGCCCCGGAACGAACTGCCCTTCAAGCCCAAGCCTCCAGAGCGCCTCTGGACCCAACGTGCCATGCCCCCACGGAACCTCCGGATGATGGCGAACCCCCAGGTTGAGACCGATTCGAGCAACCCGTTCAAAGGTGTAGTCCGTCACGATCCAACCCGTTGGATGCCACCCATCTCCCCCCAGGAAGACGTCGGCTGAACCCAGAGGGACCCCCGTGTCGAGGACGGTGGACAGCCCGAAACCATGGGTATTGCAACCCACCAGGGTCCATTTACCGCTCACTCTCAGTGCAGCCGCGCCAGAGAGACTGGCCGGTTCCCCGGTCATCCCCCAGGCAGAACCCAGCGCCACTCCCACAGAGAAACGATGGAAGAACCCAAGATCAGCGGTGAGCCAGGCATCAAGGGCGCCTCTGGCGTCCCGGTTCCCCGCCAGTTCTGGCTCTCGCAGACGAAGTCCCACAAAGGTTCCCGTACGAAAGGCCAGGGAACCTCCCAGATGCTGAGGCACAACCGTAGTCATCAACCAATCAGAATCCCCGGAGTGGGGCGAGGGCACCCATGGGAGCAATCCCACCGAGCCTTCCTGAGCCACACATCTCCCTTCATGAAGGGCAAGCGCCGACATGGCAACGAGGAAGAGGATTGACCCGAACCGGAGCATCTGAAACACCTCAAAGGGAAGGCTCCGATGGTAGCAGAGGGAAAGCGCATGGAGAACAGAGTTTTTCGAAAAAAGGGGGAATCACACGACCCGCAGGTCCATTCCGCTGAGAATCTGGCGCAACTCGGCCATGCGAAAGGGCTTGGTCAAGACGGACCGAAACCCATAGTCACGAAAGCTCGATTGGAGGGGGTCCAGAGCATAGTTGCAGGTCACCACGGAAAAGACCTCCGGCATGAGGGTGAGGAGCTCGCCAATGATCAATTTTCCTCCCCCATCGCCAACTTCTCCTGCCAGAATCACGGCGTCGAATGGTTCCCCCGCCAAGCTCGCCTCTCGGCAGCGTGCCAAGGCAGCTTCGGGGGTGGAGACGGCCGTGGCACTGTATCCCAGCTCGTCCAACATCTCGGCTGCGATGGAACGGACCATGGGATCCCCGTCCAACAGAAGCACCGCCCTCCCGGGAACCTCCAATTCGCCGGATTCCTCATCCAGGATGACTCCGACTTCGCTGTCGGATCGGGGGAGAACCAGGGTAAACCGAGCTCCGGATCCGGGCGTCGATGCCACACTGATGGCACCGTGGTGCGCTCGCATGATGGAGTACGAAGAAGCCAACCCCAAACCTGTCCCCTTCTCCTTGGTGGAAAAGTAGGGGTCGAAAACCCTCGGAAGGACGTCAGCGGGAATCCCCGGGCCGTCATCGCTGATGGTAAGCTGAACATAATCACCGGCAGGGAGGGACCACTGGTTCTCTCCGGAGAACGTCAACAAGGCTGTCTCGGCAGTGACGGTGCCCCCCCCGGGCATGGCTTGCACGGCATTCAATACCAGGTTGTTGATGACTTGACTGAGGTGAAGGGGATCGGCCAGAACATTTGCAGCGTCCTCGGGCCAGACCGCTTCAAAGGCAACTTTGGAGCCGGTAATCGCCATCGAAGCGGCTTCCTCAACCGCTTCTTTGAGGGAGATGGAGCGTCGCTTCATCGTTCCCCCACGGGCAAAGGTCAACAGACTCTGGGTCAGTTCCCGAGCCCGCATACAGGCTCGCTCCGCTTTCGCCAGGTATTCTTCGATGCGGGTTCTAGGCAACTCGGGCCGAAGGGCCATGGAGATGTTCCCCATCACGGCTGTGAGGACGTTGTTGAAGTCGTGGGCCATGCCCCCGGCGAGGGTTCCAACGGACTCCATCCGCTGGGCCCGCCTCAACTCCAACTCCACGTTGCGCTCTTGACTCTGATCCCGGAAGACAAGCACAACGCCCAGGGTCACGCCGTCCCGGTCGTTGATAGGGGCGCCACTGTCGGCGATGGGAAGCCGACGCCCTTGACGAGAGATCAAGATGGTGTGGTTGGCCATCCCGACCACCTGGCCCGATTTCAAAACCTTCTCGACGGGATTGGCTGCTGGACGCCCGGTGTACTCGCTGACAATCTGGAAGACCTCGGGCAAGGGACGCCCCAACGCTTCCTGGTAACTCCAACCGCACAACTCTTCTGCCACCTTGTTCATCAAGACGATTCGCCCTGAGGTGTCCGTGGCGATCACTCCATCCCCGATACTCGCCAGAGTCACAGCCAGTCGCTTCTTCTCAGCCACGAGCGCATCCTCGGAGAGCTTTCTGCGAGTGATGTCGTGAATGACGACGATGATGTGGGGTTCCCCTTGAAGATGAATTACCTTGGAAGCGGCTTCCACCGGAAACGGCTCCCCCCCGTTGCGGAGGTTCACTGATTCGACGAAGAACCCCCCGGTGGTCATCTCCTCTTCGATGAGGTCTGGAAATGTCTCGGCCACGGCCGGTGGAACCAGATCACGAGCCCCCATGGTCAGAAGCTCCTTGCGAGTGTACCCCGTCATGCTGCACGCAGCAGAGTTACAATCCACAATGCTTCCATCCAACTTTTCCACGAAAACAGCGAAGGGTGCCGCATCCAGAACAAGACGCAGCGTTTCATCGCGCCCCCCGCTCCATTGGGACAGCTCGTCTCGAAGACGACGGTTCTCCGCCTTCAGTCGTTCCACTTCAAGCTGCATCTCTCTGAGTTCCAGGAGTCCACCCACCTTTGCCTCCTCCAGGACGCTTGATTCCTGATAGCCTGATTTGAAACCAACTTATCCTACAGACCAGGGAAGGTCAACAGCAACGCAATTGTGTGGAGCTTTTGCACAAGAAGGAAGGAACGAGGGGTCAACTCACTTGTTGGGTCAACCCGAATGCGACGGCACGTTTGACCCAATCGACACATTCGTCGACCCTGCCGAAATCGGCCACCAAGACTGTCTTCCAGCCCAACTCGGTTCGCTCCAACTCCATGTCAACCAGGTCATCGCCGACCAACCCACCAAAGGCTCCGTGGAACTCCTGGATAGCTTTGGCCACGTCGTCTTGGGCGGTCTCCAAAGACATCTCGAGGTGCAGCCAGCAGGCATCCGACTCCATCTCAACCATAACCCCGGATGGGCTGAGACTTCCTTCTTCTCCCCCAACCCAAACGACGTATTCCCTCAGGTCCACACGATGAACCCCCACCTCAGCGGTCTTCAGAGCTTCCAGGAATGCTTCGAGTCTCAATTGCGGTTTCATGCAAGTCACCCGTCTCAATCGTTTCAGACGGAGCGGAGTGTATCAGAAGTGAGGGGAATTGTCGCCGGAAGGAATTCAGTCTTCGAGGAGTTTGCCGAGCACACCAACCATGGCTTCCGCAGCATCCAGTTGGGTTCCCAACTCGTCTGCGATTCCGGTCAATCGGTCCATGGATGCCTGGAGCCGGTCGATGACCTTCTGGTATTCGTTGGCGCGCATCGGGTCACTTGAGAGCTGCTTGCTGAGGTCGGCAATCATTGTTCCGGTCTCTTTGACCAGCTTCTGAGATTCGTTCAACAGTGCCTGGTCCTTCTTGGGAACCGTCTTCAAGGCAGTGGATGTTTCGGTGATCTGCTTCTTCTCGGGAATCGTAAGCTTCCCCTTCACCTGCGTGAGATTCTCCGCATTGCTGAGGAACGCTTCCATCTCCGTCTTGCGCTTGCCCATCTCGTCAAAATAGAGAGCACGCTGCTTCAAGACTTCAGCCCGCTTCCCCGCATCCGTTTTCACGTCAACAAGCTCTTTCTTGATGGTGGCCCAATTCTTCGTCAGCACAGGGAAGTCCCCGTCCTTGTACTGGTCCACCATAATCTGGACGTTCTCCGTGGCCGTCCACATCGCCTCAGAGCCCTCTTCGTACTGCTTGACCACCTTGTCGATCCGCTTCTCCAGCTTCTCGACCTTCTTCATGTCAAACTTCTTCTTCTTCTTGATCATCCCTCCAAACTGCGCCGACGCAGCAGCCGGAACAAAGAGCCATACCAACGCAATTGCGATACTCAAAACTCTCGTCATGATTTCCCCCTGATGTGGTTTCGATTGATGATTCGTTCCTTCGATTGTCTTCCCCTATCGTGGCGCTTGCAGAGAGGAGATTCAAGCTCCGTTTTCGGGCTCATGGAAGGCCAGAAACCCACAAACCCCGCTAATGCGCTCCTGTGGCGGCTGGGACGCTGATCCCCACTGGCTTGAATTGTACTATTGGGAGTCGAAGAGGCTGAACGTCTCTACCATTTTGTCCTGGATCTGACGGGAATTGGAAGCCGAAGTCGGGGAGTCATTGAAGTAGATGGCAAAAACGATATAGCCCCCCGACTTGCGCATGATGTAACCAGCCAGCGCCGATACACCGTCAAGCGTCCCGGTCTTTGCCAACACCGGACGACCCACTCGTTTCATTCGGTTTCGCAATGTACCGGTCTTGCAACCTCTGGCAAAAGCCCCCAGAAACGAATCAGCAATTTTCCCTCGATTGGCGATCTCGAGGAGTGCTCGAACGGTCCACCACGGAGATATGCGGTTGGCATCGTACAACCCGGACCCATTCTTGAACTGCACACAACTCGAGGGAACATGGAACATGGGGAGAACCCGCAGGAGTCGTTTGATTCCACATTCGAAGGTGTAAGGCTTGCACTCCCCGATGCTCAGCAGCTTCACGAGTTGCTCGGCAATGTAGTTGCGGCTCCACTCCTGCATCTCCTTCACGTCCTGAGACAAGGGAGCAGAGGTCACCGAGGCCACCTCGGTGACGGTCTCGGGAACATCTCGATCTCTCGGCGAACCCTTCGAGACCTTGATCCCGACGTCTGCCAGGCGGTCCTGAAGGTACCAGGCAGCGAACCGACTGGGATTGGGCAACGCCAGGCTGATGGTCTTGCCACCCTCTCGCTTGACGGAAATTTCGCCCCCCACGTGAACCACCGTCTGTCCTCGGTAATCCGACACATTGGCTCGAAGCCGGGGCGGCTCTTCCTTTGACGGATTCACCGTCACGGCCTTGTTGTCGACCACAAAACCCGAGCAGGAAGGAAACAACTCGATACGGGCTGGGTCTCCACTCCGCTTTCCGGGGATCACCCGCAAAGCGAAGGCACCTCGGCCGATACCCACGGCACCGATTCGACTCCGATACGCAGCATCCGTCTTCTTCTGCTCGTACGCAGGAGGGAGCGTCTTCCCATCGAAGGGACGCTCGGTGTAGACCACCCGGCGAACACATTGAATACCACTCTCTTTGACCTTGCGAGCCAGCGCCTGAAGGTCCTTCTCGTCCAACCCGGGGTCTCCCTCTCCCTGCAGATAGAGAGTGGGACAATCTCCCTTGTCCACCGACACCCACGTCTTGAAGCGAGCCGATTCCCCCAACTTCTGCAACGCTGTCGCGGCCGTAAAGACCTTGGAAACCGACGCCGGGTTGTACAAACCGTGTGGGTCGCGCTCGTACAAAATCGTGCCTTCGGGATAGGCAACGGCCAACACGCCCACACGAGCCCCCTTGAGCTTGTCCGTATCCAGCAGGCGGTCAACACGTCGCTTCATCGTCGCCATGGCGGGAACGTAGTGTTCCGGAGCACATACAATGGGTCGACTGGTGCCACTGCGGTCCATCCCAACCCTCGGGTCGTCAATGGGAAGATCGGGGAAATCGCTGAGAATCTGCTTTCGCGTGGACTCCACATCCACGGGCTCATCCGCCGCCTTGGTTGCTTCCGCTTTCGGTTCCTCTTCCAGGTCGGTCTTCACCCCCAGGTCCGGTTCAACGTCCGGGTCAGTCTCCCCCCCAACTCCATCCAGC
>CALFHQ010000794.1 GCA_937876385.1 uncultured Pseudomonadota bacterium | reverse complement strand
ATGCGTCCATGCAGGTGGCCATGGGACTGTCCGACATCATCATCGCTGGTGGCGTCGAGAGCATGTCCTCGGTACCCATGGGTGGGTTCAACTTTACCTCCCACCCCCGGGCCGCAAAGGAAATGGTCGAGATCTACACTCCCATGGGAAGCACCGCCGAGCTCGTCGCAGAGCGGTACAATATTACCCGGGAAATGCAGGATGAATTTGCTGCCAACTCCCAGGCCAAGGCTGCCACGGCATGGGAAAACGGAGTCTTCAACGACGAGATCATCAAGGTCCCGTACGTCGATGACCAGGGCAACCAAAGACTCCTGGAGATGGATGAAAACGTCCGAAAGGGAACCACCGCCGAAGGGCTGTCCAAGTTGAACCCCGTCTTCAAGATTGGCGGCTCGGTTACCCCGGGCAACTCCTCTCCCATCAACGATGGCGCTGCCGTCGTTATGGTGATGAGCGCCAAGAAGGCCGAACAACTCGGCCTGAAGCCCATGGGATACCTGCGTGACTTCCAGGTGGCCGGAGTGCCCGCCGAAGTCATGGGAATCGGACCTGCCGCGGCCATTCCGAAGCTGTGGAAACACGCTGGAATCAACGACGACCAGATCGACCTTTACGAGATCAACGAAGCCTTTGCCTCGCAGGCGAAGTACTGCGTCGACACTCTTGAAATCGATCCGGCCAAAGTCAACGTCAACGGCGGCGCCATCGCTCTGGGTCACCCCCTCGGGTGCACCGGTGCGAAGCTGACCACCTCCATCCTGTACGAAATGAAACGACGCAATGCGAAGTTCGGCGTCGTGTCGATGTGTATTGGTGGTGGGATGGGGGCAGCGGGGCTGTTCGAACTGCTGTAGGTCGAACAGCGACGAAGAGCGATCCATCCGGATCGCCTTCGTCCGTTTCGTGACCGGGGGTGCTCGACGCACGAGAAGTGCGCCTGCGCTCCCCGGCACTCACGTCCTTGGCGCTCCGGCGCCTCGCTCTTCGTCCGTCTAAGCTAGGTTCGGAGAGTCGCTTCGCTCCTCTCATTTTTGACCCATCCTTTGCGTTGCCTTTTGAATCCATCTAAGATGAGCTGCGTTGCCGGGAGAGGATTCATGAGACCCTTTGATGCGCATGTTCATATTGGTCACTGGACGTTGCCCGATTTTGCCGGGCAGGGGAGCACCTTTGACCAGGCTGTCCAGATCTACCATCGATGGAGTTATTCGGGGTTCCTCGCCTTTCCCACCGACGCCGAGGACGGCGGGGCCCTTCTCCAGAAGGCAGCGAGCTATCGAGGGCCGTTGGACATTCGAGTGGGATTCTGGGCCCGTCCCGAAGACGCAACCAACCTTTTGGAATTCGAGAGGAGCGCTTCCTCTTACGCCGTGCTGAAGCTCCATCCGAGCATCCAGCGGATTCCGGCCACAGACCCTCAATACGAACCCTATCTGGAGATTGCCGAGTCGCAATCCATGCCCGTCGTGATTCATTGTGGGCGGTGGCAGGAGATGGCGGGATACAAGTTGTCTCTGGAAGTCGCCGGACGCCACCCGAAACTCCCCATTGTTCTGGCGCACATGGGGGGAGATTCCCCACACCTGGTGCAAGGGACGGTGGACGCAATCCTGGAACAGAAGCTCGATAACGCGTACCTGGGAACGGAGAGTATCCGAGAGCCGTGGCTGTTGTCCCAGGCCGTGGATCGTCTGGGTTCCAGTCGCCTGATTTTCGGTTCCGACTACAACCTGAACCACCCCGAGCCGTTCCGGCGTCTCATCGAAGTCCTGGACATTACAGATGCCCAGCGGGACAACATCTTTCGCCACAACATCGAATCCCTGGTGCGTTGACAGCGTCGTCGCCCGCATGCTAAAAACACCCTGACGAGAACCACCCATTTTGGAGGGGATGAATGCGAAGCACACGTGCACGCGGGTTGACAGCTTTAGTGGCCATACTGTTTGTCTTCGGGTTGTCTGCCTGTGGCGATGACAAGCCAAAACCTGAGAAGGCTGGAGACAAGCAGGAGAAGAAACAGGC
This sequence comes from uncultured Pseudomonadota bacterium, assembly GCA_937876385.1. Classification (GTDB taxonomy): domain Bacteria; phylum Myxococcota_A; class UBA9042; order CAIXZC01; family CAIXZC01; genus CALFHQ01. Next base: position 4,860 of record CALFHQ010000794.1, on the reverse strand, counting down.
CGAACCGCAGAAGGACAAGAAGGCCGAGCAGGCTTCCCTGGACGAGAAGAAGGGGTCTGAGTCGGGCAGAACGGAAGCTGCCGACGGAGACCGCCAGGTCGTGGAAAACGAGGGTGGCGCCGCCGAGGGTGTAGTCCGAGACGACGAAGGGTCCGCCGGCGATGAGGCCAAAGGGGACGAAGGGACGATGGTTGACGACATGGCGGCCATGACGGCCCCGTTGACCATTCAGCGCGCCCTGGAAAATTCGACGTTCTACGGGGTCAGCGGCCCCCTGGCAAGCATTCCTGCAAAGGTCATGGCCGTCGTTCCGCAGCCCTGGGCCGGAATGCTGCCTGGAAAAATTGTGGAAGCCCAAGCGGACATTCTGAAGAAAACCGGTTTGAAGAATATTGACTGGGTGGACATGGAGCGCGGGATGGGTTGGGCCATTACAGGCAAGCAAGACGTCCTGGTGGCCATCCCTTCCAAAGGAATCGAAGCGTTCACCAGCGCCCTCCCCGACGGCCTGGAGCCGGACGACGAGAGCGGCTATGTGCTGGGCGAGGCGTATCTGATTCCGCAGCCGAAGTTCGTTCTCATGACCCAGAACCCCCGCATGGTGGACGCCATCGAAGGGGACGTTCGTTTGGAGATTACGCGGCTCATCACGGACAAGATCTTCATCTTCGTCATCGACGGCAAAGCGCTGACTCAGCTTATCAAAGGAGCCTTTGATGAGATGGAGAAGGTCATGGGAGAGACCCTCCCAATGCAGCAAGCCCAGAAGAAGTTCATCGCCAAGTTCTTCAACTTCTTGAAGGAGATGGCGCTGGACATCAAAGAAATCCGAGTCACAGGGGACCTCACTGGGTCGAGCTTTGTGATGGGATACGAAGTGGAGATGAAGGAAGGAAGCAAGCTCGCCGATGCCATGAAGATGATGCATCCGGGCCCGTTCAAGACCGCCAAACTTCTCCCTTCCAAGAGCTACATGGTGATGACTCAGTACGTCAACCCGGAAGTTTACAAGCCCTGGCTGCCTCGATATGTCGACCTCATGGCAACGGCTTGGGATCTCTCCGACGAGGAGAAGACCGATTTGACTCAGGACTACGCCGAGGCCATGAATCTCATGGGACCCGACGCCAGCTTCTCTCTGTACTCGGATCTGGGGTTCCCAATGGCAATGACGGCGTTGGGGCAGTCCAAAGACGGGATGAAGATGAGAGACATCATCTATGATCTCTACTCGAAACTGTTCCGCCGTGCGCTCAAGGAGCTTCCCCCCGACCAGCAGGCGATGTTTGCCAATCAGACCTTCAAGCAGATCGTGGATCAGTTCGCTCCCATGGCCAAAGGCATGGGGATTACCTTGTCCATGGAATCCGAAGACTATCAGGGTGGCAAAGTGGACTACCTGGTGATGGACGTTGACTGGAACCAGATTCCCGCCCCCACCGGAGCCGAGTGGCTCAAAGACGTCATCAAGAAGCGATTCGGCTTTGCCGCTGGATTCAACAACGAGTACTACGTTGTGACCATGGGCTCCAGCCCCATCGTTCGAGCCAAGGAAGTGTTGGACAACAAAGAGGCTTTGGATGTTGCCGCCTACTTCGGACCGGAGTACCAGGAGCAGAAGTTCGCCACGGTGTTCGCCATTTCAGTGAAGAACACAGTGGACATGCTGATGGAACTTCAGGTCGTTCGAGAGCTCATCGGCGGTCTCCCCTTCATGGAGTCCATCAAGCAATCTGCGCCCATCCTGATGACCGCCGAGGTCAAGGGAACCACCTTTGAGGCCCTCATCCACGTCGACATGAAGAAGATCCTCGAAGTGGTAGCGGCGGCCACAACGCCAGAGGTCGAACTGCACCAGTAGAGTCCTCTCCCCTCCCAACCAATCCCGGAAGACACGAACAGCGTGAGCCCACAGATTCGCAGGGAAGTGCGAACTGCTCAGAAGGCAGCAGTGCAAACTTCTGCCTTTCGAACGTTGCCAGGCAAGATTGTATGGGGGGGGTAGGGACGGTCGACTAGGAGAGTTCGAGGCCCCGTTCTTCCAGTTCGTCGAGGATGGACTTTTCCATCAAGGCGAGGCGGGCTTGCAGTTCTTCGTTGCCGGTTCCTCTGAAAGCCAGAGGGGTATCGGATTCCACTCCGATTCCGTAACGCATCCGAATGATGATCTCTTCTTCGGGGGTCAGATCGATTCTATGCAGGACCCCCTCAATCTCTTCCCGGGTTAAAACCCTCTCTGAGATTGTGGTAGTTGTTCTCTGTTTCTTCACAGCTTTCCTCCATCAGCAGTTGCTCTCCCGCCGGAAGTAAATATAACCTCGAACCTGGGATGCGGCAAATTTTTGCCTGTCGATTTTCGCCGTTTTTCGATCAATATCAGGGAGTTCCGAGCGGTTACGCTACGCATTTGGAAGGAGTTTCCGCGCTACTGGAGCGAGGGTTCCGGCAGCCTTTTTCACCCAATTGACTCGAGAGAGGAGGAGATTGGCCATTCGAGTGGAGTGAACAGCGATAGAGATCGCATAGGCCTCGCCCCGCTCTCCGTCGGGAAGGGAGCCGTTCTCGTTCAACTGCCCCAACTCTCGCACCATCTGCTGTGCTTCGCCCTGGATAAGTCGCCCCACCGCCATGTTGCCTTTGCCGGTTGAAACCCCGAGCATGTTGGGGAGGATCTTTGGAGTACGGATCACGGTTACCGGCTCTGGCAGGTACACCTTCGTGAGCCCTTTCTGGTACAGCCTGGCGAGGAACGACTCGCTGTCGAGATGTACGCCGTTGGCCATAAGCAGCTTCTTCGACACGGCGAAGTTTGTGGAGGGAACGTAATCCACCCCTTCTCCCCGTGTGTCGTCTTTGAAGAGGAGACCGTACTTTCCGGACACATACGCCTTTGCGTTGATGAGCCCTCGATGGTAGGGAGGGACGGCCGCATCGGCGAGGAGGCGACCGTGGACCATTGCGATGTCTTTGGAGTACCGGATGGGGAGGGTGAGTGCGTCCAGCCAACCGCCGTTCAAGGGAAGGGAATCCTGGCTCAAGAAGACCACGATGTCTCCCTCTGCAACCCGCAATGATTCATCAAAGTAGGGTGCTCCCTTTTCCACATGGAGGGTTCGGATGCCCCGGGAGCGCAGGATGAGCGGGGTGCGATCCTGGGAATCGGTATCCACCACCAGGATTTCCTGCTCCATTCCTCCTCTCTGATTGTCCAACTTCTGCAGCAACTCTTCGAGGAAGGGTTCTGCGTTGCGGGTGCGAATGACGATGGTGACGTCCGCAGTCTGCCCCGTGAACATCCGTCGCATGTTGTCAGAGTAGGAGCGCTCCTGGCGATCGACACGGCTCCTGGGATCGTGCCCCATCTGCTCTCTCTGGTCACGCCAGCCCTGGGAGCCACCCGTGTTCTCATGTGTTGAGCCTTGATGATCCGTGCCACCGCTGGAGTTTCTGTTGCCTCTTCGTCCCATGAGTCTCCTCGTCACGATTCCTTAGGAAGTCTTGAAAATCATTGATGGTCAAAGCGAACGGCCGTGGGCCGCAAGGGATGCCAAAGCCTCGCCGGGGGCAGGCTCGTGCCAGACGGTGTGCCTACCGCTCCACGTCAATATATAGAACTTTTCCAACTTGTACAGGGAGATATCTCGCTTCACGCTTCAAGGTGATGACAACTCGGACTCCCCCTTTGATCGGCTTCGCCTGGATAGACATAATGGGGGTATTGAACGCTTGGGTCAAGAGGGGACGACGATCGTTCTTCTTTGGAACCTGCGCGTTGGCCAACTCGATGTACACTTCGTAGGGCACGTCGGGGTTTGACTGGGCCTGCACAAAGTTGTCGTAGACCCAGGGAGAAATCGCTCGATCCGCCACGATGAACACTCGCGAGAAGAGCTCACGCTGTTCGAATCCGACTCGATCGACGATGGTCTTGCCCTTCGGCTGAGCCGTGGTATCTACGGGCTGGGGCGGAATTCCTTCGGCTTCGTCTCGACCGGGAACGACCCCTTGATACCGCCTCGTATCGTAGATGTCGAACTCTTCATCGATGAAGACCTCCTGGAAAAGCCCGGTGGAATAGACGCTGTAAGGGTCTTTCACCTTCTGCTCTTCCGAGTCTTCCCCCGATTTCGGGTCAGACTGCGCCAAAGCCGCTGTTGGGATTGACAACAGGAACACGATTGCCAGATTGATGGTGATTCGAATCATCGCACTCCTCTCCGTGGGCCAGAGCATAGCATAGGGGGGGAAGCGCTGCAAAATTCCATTCATTGATTTTCAAACTCTGTTGGCGATAGGATGGGGCGAACCGGAAGGGATGGAGCCCCACTGACGCTCCTTCAAAAAGGGAACTATGGGATTCTGGCAAACGATTGTGCTCCTTGCCGCGATTGCGGCCTCCTACCTCTGGGCCGAGGGGATCTTTCCCTTCGTTGCCATCGCTGGAGGACTCCTCTGGTTCTCCACTCGCCATCGAACAGCAGAAGAGCGACGCAGCTCCACCGAACCAACCCTAGCCCACGAATACGCGTCCCTGCTGGGGATTCAGATTCCGCAGCAACATCGTGGGTTTCGCATTCGAGGAGGAAGTGTTCCCCTGTCTGTGCAAGTCGTGGCAGAGGGAATCTCGGACAGCGGTCCATTGGTCCTTGACCTTGGTGCCCCCGGGATGCGGCAGGTCCCCTTCTGTTTCATCCTGCGATCTCTGGAAGCGCCACATCGCTTCGAAGATCTCGTGGAGAATTCAAGGATCCCCGGAGTGAAATTCGAATACGAGCTCTCCAGACTGACCCTCCCTTCTCCTTTGGAAGGAGCTTCCAATCAGTCGGATCTCATGGATCCGATTCTGGACTCCGTCGTGCG
>CALFHQ010000793.1 GCA_937876385.1 uncultured Pseudomonadota bacterium | reverse complement strand
GCTATACCGAGGCACTGCCTGGAGGCATGGCTCATTGTCCGGTCGTGCTTCCACCCGATGGCCATGATAGAGAAGAGCGTTTTCGCCAATCTCCGAATCCAGATTCAGGACGAGTGAGATAGAGCGTTCCTCGTCGGCGATATAGTATTCGATGTCAAGCTTCGGGGCCCCCAGTGCCGGGAATGTCGGCATACAGAAGAGTAGTGCCAGGACGAAACACACTTGTCCTGGTTGTGGAGTCCTAGTGCCTGAATCGTTGTCTCTCATCCTTACTTCTCTCGTGGAGGTTCCTTCCCAATCAGCTCCAGTGCCTTGAGGGTATCTTCCCTGTATGGATTCAGGGCCCGAGACCGGAAAAACCAACTCCGTGCAACGCCGGGACGCTCCAACTGCAACGCGCAGACCCCTAGGTCAAAGAGCACGTTCGTGAAATACGGAGCCTCTCTCCACACACCCAAGTACTCACGGTAGGCTAGAGAATATTCAGCTTTTGCGAAATGACGTGATGCGAGCAAGTATCGGGCCTCGATATTCCCCGGATACAGTCCTAAGGAACGTTGTAGCTGCAGATCCGCCAAATCACTTTCGCCCGCATGGAGATGATGCTTCCCTAAGTCATAGAAAGCCGTAGAGAGTGCTCGGGTACCGGAATCATGGAGGAAGAAGACAACTCCCACCACGAGCACGGCCGAGCCCGCCATTTCTGCCCAACGAGCCAGCCGAGAGTGTCCGAGTCGCTTGCGCGACGTCTCGCCTGTTGCAGAAGCCCTGGAGAGCACCATCAGAAGTATCATGTCGAACAGCAGAATAGGGAACCTGAGGCTGGAATTCAGTAATGAGTGTATCACAAGAGCGGTCAGTGCTGCGATGATACAGGTAGAGGTTCTCTCCTGTGCAGAGTCCCGGTTTGCCAAATCTCTGGATGTCCTCCTAAAGAGTGAGACGATCAAACCCAAGAGAAGAGCCAGACCGATGATCCCAACCTCGCTGATCTGTTGGAAGTACTCGGAATGTGTAGTCTTGAAGAAGATGTTGCCGTCAGGATGGAGTTCGGCGAGGGAATCGGGCCGATAGGCAGGAGCAAGCAGAGGGAAACTCCCGTATCCATGACCGAGGATTGGTGCGTCAGTAAACATCTTTCCCGCAGCGGACCAAAGGGCCAGACGGGTCCGACCGGAGATGCCGAGAACGGACAAGAAACGCCCATGTTCAGTCTTCGCGCTCAACAAGACCATCGCCAACAAAGCGATCCCGCCTCCGACCACGAAGAGAATTGGTGCGATGCGACCAGGCTTCTCATGGACCGACAATTTCCGGAGCCGTCCTCTCTTGTTGAGCCACCAGAGCAGTAGCATCGATACGAATACAGCAAGCAGGGCTGCCCTGCTCAATGTCGCAATCGTGCCGAGCATGAGTGAAGCGGCAATACCGTATCGCAGCCATCGGTCCCGTCCTTTGACTCCAGGGTAGGCCAACCCTACCAACGGCAGAGTGACGGCCAGATGTCCTCCCAGCACATTTGGATGGGGCAGGATGCTGCCTCCACGTTGGCCGAGAAAGCCCGACTCAAATAGCGGCTCCAGCCCGAAGAACTGTGCTACGGCGTGAATGCTCATCGCCATGGCCAGGAGAACCCATGCTTTCAAGAGAACCGTGCGATGTGCAGCGGGCAACCGGGCGCTGGTCAGCACCCAACAAAGGGCCGAGGCCAGAACCAGTGGTTGAATCGCACACAGGGTGACGCTCTCCTGCTCGCTCCACAGCATTGAAGCAACACCCCAAGCAGCCAACAGGCCGAGAAGACCCTCGGGCACATTCGCCCTCAGTCCTGTTGGGTAGAATCTCTCCCTGCGGATGATTAGTGCCCATGCCAGAAGAGGAACGAGACCCAGAGCCAAGAGGAAACTGACGACACTCGACAAATCCAGCAAACTTGTCAGGCCGCTCCCGATGGGTATGGTAAGCACCAGAAGCAAAGTGATCACGAGTGGGAGCAGAGGAAATCTCCCTTGTGCGCCCTGGCCAACGATTGGCGGTCCGTATACGTTCCCGGCCATTCAAGATTCTCCGTTCCGGTCCCTGGGGCCAACCCGCCGGCTGCGACCACTTCTGAAGCGTTCTAGGCCAGGGACCGACCATAGCACGACTTCCTTTTGGGGACAATGACCCCGCCCCGTAATAGACAGCGTAAGCGGTCCGAATCAGAGAGAAAACCGGAACAATCCAATTGACTCACAGGGAGGGGGGGACTAGCCTCGTGGTGCGGAGGAGCCGATGGATCGACTGGACAGACTGGCGGATGATAGCATCTACCTGATTCGTGAGGCCTATCGGCGCTTCGAGAGAGTCGCCCTGTTGTGGTCGATGGGCAAGGACTCGACAGTTTTACTTGAACTAAGCAGGCGGGCATTTTTCGGGCAAATACCATTTCCTGTCATCCACATCGATACAGGGTTCAAATTCCAGGAGATCTATGACTTCAGAGAACGACTCGCGAACCAATGGCAGCTCGATCTCGTGGTCGCCAGGAATTCGGACTCGACGAGCCCGGACAAGGACAAGTTCTCTTGCTGCCATAGCCGGAAGACTCTGGCACTCAAGAAGACGGTGGAAGAGAGATGCCTGAACGGCCTGCTTCTGGGAATTCGACGGGATGAGCATGGGATTCGGGCCAAAGAACGCTACTTTTCGCCGCGGGACAGTTCATTTGCATGGGACTACTGTGACCAGCCATTGGAGCTTTGGAATCAGGTGTCATCGACATGCGACGATGATGCCCATGTGCGGGTGCATCCATTGCTGAATTGGTCGGAGCAAGATGTATGGGCCTATGTCGTGCGGGAGGAAATCCCTTTCTGTTCGCTCTACTTGTCTCAAGAAGGAAAACGATACCGAAGTATCGGGTGTGCCTGCTGCTGCACTCCCGTGAGTTCAACAGCATCGACGGCACCAGACATATTGCAGGAACTGGAATCCACCGCTGTCGCTGAACGTGAGGGGAGGGCGCAGGACAAGGAGTCCGCCTACATCATGCAGAAGCTCCGCGCCTTGGGATATATGTGAACCAAGAAACCGAAACCATCTCTGTAGTCGTGGCAGGACACAAGGACCACGGCAAGTCCACGCTGGTAGGGCGACTGCTCCTTGACGTCGGCCAGGTTCCTGATTCCTGCCGAAGGGAGGCATCGGAGGCCTGCATTCAGGAAGGCAAGGAATTTCAACCTGCTTTCCTCATCGATCGCCTGCTCGACGAGAGGCGTGACGGACTCACGCTGTGCGCTGGAAGGGCATCCATCAGGAGGGGAGATAGACGCTACGAGCTGGTTGATCCTCCAGGGCACCGGGCGCTTGTGCGGGAGGTGCTCCTGGGGGCCACCTTGGCAGATGTTGCCATTCTGGTGGTCGACGTCAGCGAAGGAATTGCCGAGCAGACCAGACGTCACGCGACGTACCTACGAACGGTCGGGCTGGACCAACTGATTGTCGTCGTCAACAAGATGGACATCGTCGGCTTCCGTGTCGCTGAATTTCAACGACTGGTGGCCTCTCTGACCTCACTGCTACAACAGGTGGGACTGGCGCCGCTCCACTTCATCCCTGCCTCCACCTTGGGGGGACAGAACGTCGTGCACCCAGCGACTGTCATCAGCTGGTACGACGGTCCCACTGTGTTGCAGGCGTTGGAAGCCAGTCGGCGCCGCGCACCGTCATCACAACCACTCCGGCTTCCAGTGCAGGATATCTTCCAAATCGACGGAGAGGAGATGGTCGTTGGGAGAGTGGAGGCTGGAACCGTGCAAGTCGGCGATGAGGTCATCCTTCTGCCTGGCGGTCGTCGCAGCGTCATCTGCTCCTTGCATCGGTTCGAACATACCATGGATTCAGCATGTGCTGGTGAGAGCATTGGGATCCGACTGGAGCATGCTGGCTGTTGTTTCCGCGGGACAGTCCTCTGTGCATCCAACGACCCGCCTGTTGTCGCAGAACGATTGCAGGCCCAGCTATTGTGGACAAGCGAGCAACCTCTTGATGTTGGGGAGGTGT
>CALFHQ010000792.1 GCA_937876385.1 uncultured Pseudomonadota bacterium | reverse complement strand
CTTGTGGCTTCCCTGCTCTTCATTGGTCCCACGGTCCATGCGTCGGATTGGGCCGATGGTGCCGTTGTGCAGCTCGACAAGCCAGCAGACCTCTCCTCCCTCTATAGCTGGTCCTCGGGGAACTCCCTGTTTGTGGTGCTTACCTTTGATGCGTTCAGTACGTCCTTCACGGGCACCTACGATCCCAATGTCCTGTATACCATTCATATCGACAACAACGAGGACAACGTGCCCGACAAGGACATCTGGATCCGTTTTGGGCAGAACGACCAAGGCGATTGGGGAGTTCAAGTGCTGAATCTTCCGGGGGCCACGGAAGACGTCGTGGGCCCGGTGGAGACCGTGATAGAAGGTGGCAATGGGACTCGTGCTTGGGCGGGGGCTGCCGACGACCCCTTCTTCTTCGATCTACAGGGACTTGCCCTTACCAAGGCGAACCAATCCCTTTCCTTCGACCCCAGCCGCGACTTTTTTGCGGGAACCAATGTCACCGCCATTGTCCTCGAAATGAATTTCGCCGCTGCCCTCAACTCGTCCGATAACCTTACGGTTTGGGCCACAACGGGAAGGGAGTAGGAGAACCCATGAAAACCATGAACTTCATTTTGGCATCTCTTCTCCTTCTGTTCTCGACTGGTTGCGGTGGCTCAGATGATTGCCAGGGCGACTGCAACTCTGACGCCCCGGCCGATACCACTCTTGTCGATTCTCAGGATCTCTCTGATTCAAGAGACGGCACTTTCATTGACTCGCAGGACCTCACTGATTCAACGGACACCAACTATGTTGACTCCCGGGAGGTCACTGATTCGACGGATGATGCCGAACTCCACGTGGATGTCACGGACCTTCTTGAGGAAGTGACTCAGGACGTCGAGGTTGTGGAAGACATCGTTCCTGAAATCGTGCCGGCTGGTCCCTTCATTTTCGCCACCACGGCCCCCTCGCAGTACCAGCGAGTGGACCGCATCGGCGAGCCCATAGTGACTACTCTCCTGATTACCTACATGGATGAATACAACCAGGGTGACCCTGTCACAGACCTGACCTTCGTCTTTGCCGAGGACATCATCCCCAAAATGGCCGCTTTGCATGACATTCTGGATGATGACTTGACCGCCCTTGGATTGACCCCGTGTACTGTGGCGGAAGACGGCAGTGGAACTTGTATTGGTCAGGCAGCCCCGATCCTATTCCCTGATGTGCTGCACATCGACACACAAAACCCCGCCGGCTTCCCCAACGGGCTTCTCCTCACCGATCCCGCCCCGGACATCATGTTGGGGTTGGTACTTCTGGACGCTTCAGCCCAGTCTGTGACGACCTTCGTCGGCGTGCTCAATCCCATTGAGAATGATGTTTCGTTCTTGGATACCTTCCCGTTCCTGGCGCCTCCCCACTAAGCGAGGGCATCTCCACCACCGAGCATGCCCGAATGCTTCGTCCTCCTTGTTGAGTAGGACGTCCCCCGCAATGTAGCAGTTGAACTACGACTCTTCTCGTGCTGTAATGTCTTCGGTTTGGTCGATGACTGCAGGAGAAGAACATGAGACAACTGGTCGCTGATGCCAACCTGGTCGCTCGATGTGGGCTCTATTGTGGGGCTTGCCGTTCCTACCTGAAGGGGAAATGTCCCGGATGCCACGACAACGCCAAAGCCAAGTGGTGCAAGGTGCGCTCCTGCTGCATGGAGCACTCCTACGACACCTGCGCCGATTGCGAGAAGCACGCTGACCCCAAAGAGTGCGCCCTGTTCAACAATGCCATTGCGAAGGTCTTTGGCCTCCTCTTCAACTCCAACCGACAGGCCTGCATCTTCAAAATCAAAGAACTCGGCACGGAAGGCTTCGCAAACCACATGACCGAACTCAAGCGACAATCACTGCCCAGACGTGCGAAGTAGAAGCAGCGTGAAGTGTCTGCCTGAATCATCCTTGACAACGACCCCTCGAATTGATGACCATTCTTGAACCGGCGAGGAATTGCTGTACGCCGGCACCCACCTTTGGAGAGCGACTCATGGCAAAGCGACTGTTGATTGGATTCACTGGAGTGGTGATGCTGGGCCTTGTTGCCTGCTCTGCTGAGAGTGGTTCGAAGGGAGACGATGTTCAATCGGATACCATGGGCACGTTGGATATTGCCGATGGCGGTTTAGACGTCGGTTCGGATTTGGGGATTGAGGACATTCAAACGGAAGACCTCTGGAAGCCCACCGACCCATTCGTTGTCCCCGAGGAGGAATGGTCTGTTTGCCCCGGTATGGAGTACCTGGGCGGGGAGACGCTGGCTGACAAGGCCGCATACTATGATTGGATTGTCCCCGCGCTGCATCAAGTGGGGACTGAAGCACCGAATCACGCAGAGTATTCCAGGGTGTTCAGCATCCAGTGCGATGGCGCCATTCCATCCAGCATCGTAACCGATGGGGAGTTGCCCAACTGCACCCACAGGCTCTCTGAAAACAACGGACTTTGGACCAGCCTGTACGTCGCTTCTCAGGCGTACCGCTACGCGGTAACCCACGACCCGGAAGCGCTGAACCAGCTTCGCAGAACCCTCAATGGAACCTACCAACAGCTCCTCATTACTGCAAAGCCCGGCCTCTATGCCCGAGACTTCCGGGACCCAACGCTTCCGCAGCAATACTGCATCGAGGACGAGGAACCTTATGCCAGCGCTTTAGACGACAACGGTCGGTACGCTCGGTACATCCCCCCGGACGATCACATGGTGGGAAACTCCTTTGTGCGAATAGATACGGACGGCTGCTTCATGACCTGGGACCCCGCTTTGAACGAGGGGGTCGGCGATTGGGTCAAGGACTTGGAGCACTGCACGGATACCCGCTATGCCGGTTTCTGCTGGCAACGAAACGCCAGCAAGGACGAGGTCGCAGGGCACATGTTTGCTGCGGGAATCGTGGCGAGGATTGTGGACGACCCGGAGATTCGGGCTATGGCTGTCGACATTCTCCAACAGGTTGGTCATCACCTGGTGGACCACGACTTCTGGATCAACGACTACGACGGACGGAACACTCGGTACGGTTCGGCCAACGCCCTGGCCCTTGACGAGAGCCCAGGTTCTAACGCCATTATGGCCTTGGCCTGGATCAAAGAGGGTGCCGTGGCCGCTGCCGACCCCGTCCTGGCCGCGACTTATGACGACTGCTTGCTGCAGCTCTCCGGGGAACTGAAATGCATCGACCAACCCTTCGAAGTCCCCATGGACTATCGCAGCTACCTCGACAACATGGGGCTGGCGATGGGGTGCAACACCAACTACGACACCGTTTCCATTGCTGCCTTGAACTTCTACAACCTCATCTGGTTTGAAGGAAACCCGGGATTCCGGGAGTTCTACCGGAATCGTTTTCGAGAGAACACCAAGGGTCCCGATGTCGCAGGGCGAGACCTCTGGGCCGAAGGAGACCCGTTCAAGAACTTCATCCTGGTCAGCACCATGGAAGCTGGGAAGTACGATTCCGAGGAAGTCTCCAAGCTAGTCGAAAGTGCGGTGTGCTCCCTCAAGCGTTTTCACACCGACAACATCCGTCGTGCAAAAGACGCCTCGGGGTACGAAGAGTGGTGCGAGTCTCCACGACACGGAAGC
>CALFHQ010000791.1 GCA_937876385.1 uncultured Pseudomonadota bacterium | reverse complement strand
CCTGGCCGAAGTATACAAAGCGGACTTGCTCTACGAGCCGGGAGGAGACGGCATTTACTCGGACAGCAATACCCTTTTGTTGGGACTCATCATCGAGAAGGTCACCGAGAAGGCGCTGGAAGTTGTGATGAAGGAGCGTCTGTTTGTTCCGCTGGGGATGGACCGAACGAAGCTCGATGTGGACAATGAGGTCAAGAGCAAGATGGCCCACGGGTACATCAACTTTGAGACCATTGGAAGCACCTTCCTTTACGACCCGGCCCTGGAGCCCCTTATCCCGGCCTTTTTGAGTTCTCTCCCCGAGGATTGGGTTCTCGATGACGGCGCTTTGGTGGACGGAACCTATCTTGTGGATCCAGGGTTCACCTGGGCGGCCGGGGCGGTGATCACCACATCTCCGGACCTCATTCGCTTCATTTCAGCCCTATTTCATGGGGACCTGGTTTCCCCCGAAAGCCTCCAAGCGATGATGGAAGTGCATGCCATGGAGCTTCTGGGAGAAGCCAGCACCTACGGCCTGGGATTGGAGACCTTCGAGACGTCTCACGGCCGTTCCTACGGCCACGGCGGGCTCAACTTCGGGTATCAAGCGGGAACGTTCTACTTCCCGGATACGGGGTGGTCATACTCTCTCCTGGTGAACACCATGCCGTTGCCACGATTTGAAATCGAGGAGACGGTGCTGGGCATTTTGGATGATCCGTCGACTCAGACGGAGACCTGCCGTCCGGCCGAAGGGTTCTTCCTGGAGGACGACGGCTACTACCTGCACGCCCGTTTGCGAAGCGAGCTCTACCCCGAAGAGAGCGATTTCCCGATTATGGGGATCGGCTACGCACTGGAAACCGGTCCCGAGGGAACGCAGGCTTTGAGCGCCACACGTGCAGCGGCCACTGTGCAGCTTCGAGACGGCGGGAATCGGCTGGAATTGGATTACGTTTTCCCGGCAGGAGAGGCGGCCCGAACCATGCAGTTTGCTTCGGTGAGTGTGGGTCAATCGGCGCTGGCGAAGTTGGGCGACGATGGGGTGCTGGCGGAAGACAAGTTGAATCCCCAGGATTTCAACACGGTGGTGCTGGACTTGGACTTCGACGAGGAGATGACTCGGCTCACGGGTTTTTGCGTGACGGCGGTGGCCGACTGGACCCGTCCGGTTCGCTTCCAGGTTTGCGACAGCGCCGAGTTCAAGTTGGAAGTCGGGGGTCATTTTAAGGGATTTGCGGCCATTCCGTTGACCCGGGATGCTGACAAGGTGACCCAGGCGATGCAGATGCTGGGGATGCCGGTGTGTACGTGCTTTGGAGAAGACGGCGAGTCAGTTCCCTGTAGCTGATTCGAGGTTCGTTCCTTTCCCTTCCACCCTCTGTTTCCCTGCCAGCCTGTAAATCCGAATGGGTACATCAATCTTGTCATATCCGTAGAGGGTCGTTGTGGGGCGATTTGGGACGGTGGTTTCGGCGACAACGGTCATCTCGGGATAGGTGGCCAGTTGTCGGCACATGGGTTGCAGATTGAAGTCATTTCGGCTGCAGAAGGAGGACTCCACATACAGCACGCAGGGCAGTTCTTGACTCAAGGAATCGAGATCCTCGGGAGCGTTTACGAAGTAGAATCGGTCGTTTCTGGGATGGCCGTCGCTGGATACGTACAGCGGAACGTTGGATACGCCTCGGTTGTGATTGTTGGGATTGGCGATGCCGCAGGTGCTTGGTTGTTTGGAAAGCTCCTGGGCAAGGAATCGGTATTCGAGCTCGTCTGTGTTGGGGGCAAAGGGGTCAAGACCTAACTGGAACATGACCAGGGCCGCCACAAGAACTCCCGGGAGTGGGACGGTCCACGTGCGTTGGAATCGGTCGGGTATGGAAGCGATGACGGGGATGAGAATGCAAATGAAGTACAGATGCTCGAAGTGAGCTTTCCACACCGAGGAGTGGTGGTACTGCTCCCGCAAGAGAACCATGAACAGAAGGGCGAGAAGGGCAGGTAGGTTCAGCCACCGATGGCGTCGGTTGAGGAGAAATGCCAGAAGCAGAACGATGGCCACGAGACCGTGCTGGAGGGTGAACTGGAGCATCCATCTGAGCCCATATCCGCCCTGCCCTCGATCCTGTGTGACCTGTTGCAGGGTGAAAAGGAGCGTCTCTCCGCTGACGAGGAAGCTCACACAGAGGGTCACGAACCCCACGGCGAAAACACCCAGAATTCGGTGCCACCACTTCTTCCACGCCGGGTGTGCGGACACCACCGTAAGCGCCACCGCAATTGCGGGCCACGCCGTTGGATGGGTTCGAAGACCCTGCGAGGCCAGAAGAGAACCCGCCAGGGCAAACAGTGTGGCCTTGACGAAGCTTCGATTGCGGAGTGCCGGGACAGCCTGCATCCATGCCAGCAGGCTGGCGATGGCGAAGAGCAGAATGAGGGAGAAATAGCCTTCGGAAGCGGAGAAGCGAATAAAAAGGGGAGACAGAACCGCCGTGAGGGCGAGGGCAAGCGATTTCCAGCGATTGAGCCCCAGACTTCTCCCCACACCGAGGACCAGGAGGGGAAGGAGTGCAGAGACCAGGACGTTGCCGGCAAACAGGGCCAGGTCTGGACGTTGTGGCCAGAGCAGGGTGAAGGGGTGGAGGAACTGGGCATAGCCCGGTCCGTACATTCGTGGAAGTTCCAGGAGTGCTGCCCCCTCTACCCACATGGGACCCTGGGAGTTGACGTGGAGGGGGGCCCAAACGCCAAATCCCAGACGCAAGAGCAACGCTAACAGAAAGAGCCCAAGTGGGAGCGCAACGCGTCTGAGGCTGGGTACGGCGACACGCTGTGGGGCAACGAGTCCTACCGCAACAAAGGCCAGAGCGAGTAGAAAAGGCCAGGCAAAGCCAGGGCTGATGGTTTGAAGGAATCCGTCGTCAGCCAGCGCGGGAGCGGGGAGAAGAAAGAGCGCACTTGCAAACCCGGCGAGGAGCGCCCTTGCGTGACCTGTCTTGAACTGAGGCTGTGGAGCTTGAAGGAAACGGTCTGGTGGTGTTGTACTACCAGATAAGGTCAATAAGCAGTTCTCTCGCAAGTTTGCCACCCCACTCCACGAGTACTTCCAGGCGCACCCCCTCGAGCCAATCCTCCTTCCCCTCCACG
The DNA here is from genome assembly GCA_937876385.1 of uncultured Pseudomonadota bacterium. GTDB lineage: Bacteria > Myxococcota_A > UBA9042 > CAIXZC01 > CAIXZC01 > CALFHQ01. The sequence continues at coordinate 485 of CALFHQ010000791.1, read as the reverse complement.
ATGTTTCCCAGGACGCGTGTGCTTTCCCAGAACCCGTCGGCCAACAACATCTTGCGCCAGAACGGCTCGAGTTGCACGTCCAATTCCCGAAGCAATGTAGGAACGAGAATGGCTGGGTTGAAGTTGCCTACGTCCTTGTCCCCGTGGGTTTCGCTGAGCCATCGACTGGCCAGCGCAGTCACTTGCGCCTTGCGGTCTGTTGCGTCTTGGAAGTGTCCCATGAGGTCTGCCGGGGTGGCGACCTTGAAGCGGAAATCCTTGTAGTACGAGGATAGCGCTTGGTAGAAACCCTTCTTTCCGAGCAGGTTCCGCATTTGCTTCAGGTAGAGTCCACCCTTTCCATAGACCACAGCCGAATACGTGGAGACGTCGTCGAAGGCGCTGGCAGGGGAGTCTACGGGAAGATCCGGTCCGCCAATGAAACGATTCAGTTGGTACGGAAGCTTGAGCTGGAAGAGGATCTGGCGATTCGCAGCGTCCTTGCC
>CALFHQ010000790.1 GCA_937876385.1 uncultured Pseudomonadota bacterium | reverse complement strand
GAGTGTAAATGGGGTCGATTGAGTAAAGATCCACTGGAGCCAGTGGGGTCCCTTCCTTCAACTCAGGATTCTCGTTGGCACCGACAATACCAGGCATCCCCCCTCGCCACCCATTCTCACGGGCCGAGGACGTGGGATCCTTCAAGGTGCGCTTGATGGTTCCCCCGAAATCCAGGGTTCGGAAGGTCAATGCGTAAGGAAGAAACTCGGTGTCCCACGTGGTCACCATCTGCATGGGACCTTCCGCAGTAATCCAATCCTTGGCGCCTTCGGGAAGGGGCTTGGCCTCGTGGTTCTGGAATTGCTCCGTGAGCAACTCAAAACAGGCCAGCGTTCCGCCTCTGGCGGTGAATACAGCGTGAAACAGAGGGCTTCCCTCTTCGCTGACGGTCCACTCGGAGAACCCAGGCTCCCCTTCACCGCAAGTCTCGGCGCTACCCGTCTGAGGCCAACCGAGGGACAACAACAGGAGGATGAAGAGGGTCAGGATGTTTTGGATACGACGCATGGGGTTCCTCCAAATCATGGAACGGGATCGTCGCCGCCAGGATGCCACGGATGGCACTTGGCGATTCGACGCACCGAAAGCAGCCCTCCCCTTGGGAGACCATACTTCTGGATCGCCTCGGTGGCGTAAGTCGAACACGACGGGTAAAAGCGGCAGGAAGGGGGCAACATAGGGGAGATGAGCTTTCGGTACAGGGCAATGATCCCCAGCACTCCCCATCGAGGGAGACTAGCGATCCATTTGAGTATTTGCCGAAACACTATTCACACCGCTGATGAAATCGCTCTCGTATGCCTGGTACCCCGGGTAGACTCGCTTCCGCTTCACAATGGCCACGATGTCCGTGGCTTCAGGGAACAAGTGGCGGTTGATGCGAAATACTTCCCGGACCAGACGCTTGCAGCGGTTTCGACGAACCGCATTGCCCACCTTCTTGGATGCCACGACACCCAGTCGCGCATTGACGCCATCGTTTTCCCGAAGATACAGAATCAAGAGCCGGGTTGCAACCCGAGTTCCGTAATGTCGAACCTGCTTGAATTCTGGAGTTTTCAGCAGACGATGCCGCCGTCGGAAACGAAGACGTCCCCTGGGCTCAATCATTTCTGGGGAGTCTGAACTGCCAGGACCTTGCGGCCCCTGGCTCGTCGGCGCCGCAAAACGGCCCGACCCGCCTTTGTAGCAAGTCGCGCTCTAAATCCATGGACACGCTTTCTTCTCGTGTTATGTGGCTGATATGTACGCTTCGACACGGCTCTACCTCCGTTGCTCTTCACAGTCAAGGTGTGCAAAGTATCCATAAAGGAAGGCCGCTGTCAATCCTAAACGACAAACGGGGGAAAAGAGCAACGCAGGAAAGTGGAACGGAGGAGCCGGCGAGTGAGCCGTGAGACGGTTGCGCCTGGGCCGAGACACGGTCACCGGCGCTCCTTGATTGCGTCCGTCTCGAGTTCCTGGTGTAATGGGGCCAAAATACCCGAAGGGGGCTGTGCATGTCGAACAAAGTTGCTGTGGGTCTGACACCCGTAATGAGCTATGACGGGGCGTTGGTGCGGGCTGGCCTGGAAGCGGTCCTGCGACCGTTGGGAGGAATGAAAGCTTTCGTCTCCCGAGGAGATCGAGTTCTGGTGAAACCGAACTTTCTCTCCGCAAAGGGAGTTGAAACGGCGGTCTGCACCCATCCAGAAGTCATCACAGCGGTGGTTGAAGCAGTCCTCGACGCCGGTGCTGCCGAAGTCCTCGTGGGGGACAGTCCGGCGCTGGGGTCGGCGGGGGGAGTCGCCCGGAGGCTCCATCTTCGAGATTCTCTGCAAGAGGCCGGGGGCAAACTCGTGGATTTTAAAGACCCTGTGCAGGTGGATAGCACCACCGCGGTTCGCTTCAAACGGTTTGAAGTCGAGCGTACCGTGCTCGAAGTGGACAAAGTCATCAATCTGGCCAAAGTCAAAACCCACATGCAGATGTTCTTGACCCTCGCCGTAAAGAACACCTTTGGCTACATCGTCGGGGCCCGCAAAGCTGCATGGCACCTGGAAGCCGGACGGGATTTGGACCTCTTTGCTACGATGATCTTAGACGTCCACCACATCCGCAAACCCACCCTCAATGTCCTCGACGGCATCATCATGATGGAAGGAAATGGCCCTGGAAACGGCACACCCAGACAACTGGGCCTTCTCCTGGCTAGCGAAGACGCCGTCGCTCTCGACCGGGTGACCTGTGAAGTGCTCTCCCTTCCCATCAGTCAGTTTCCTACTCACCAGATAGCAGCAGCCAACGGGCTGGGAGTGTCCGACCTCGATGAGATAGACATACTGGGTGGGCCCCTGGACAACCTTCGAATTCAGAACGTGATTCATCCAAAGCTCGTTGCGGCGGACTACAGTGGCGCGCCCGAGCTGCTGCAGCGGCTGGCTCGAAGGCTCCTGGAAGTCCGTCCCCAGGTCGTTGCGAAGCAGTGCACCGGATGCGAACTGTGCATGAAACAGTGCCCGGCAGAGGCCATCACCATGAAGAAAGGCCCACGGGACAATCCGGTGGCTCGAATCGACCAATCCTCGTGCATACACTGCTACTGCTGCCAGGAAATCTGTCCGTCGGGGGCCATCGAACCTCGCCGGGGCATCATTCGGCGACTGTTGTAGCGCATCGGCTTCATTTTTTCGGCTCGCATGGCTATGATGAGACAACGACGAATTGGGAGGTTCAAGATGACTTCACGGGTTGGCTTGTTGGTGTGTGCTTCACTGCTGGTTCTTTTTGGTTGCAGTTCGTCGGGTACGACGAGCAACACCCCAACCGATTCCGCTGCGTCTGATGCGGACGGAATCGAAGGCAAGGATGCCAACGGACAGCAGGAGGTTTCCAGCGATCACACCTCTGGAATCTGCGAAGTGGGGCTTGGAGAACTGAAAACCACCCTGGCTTCCTACACGGTGTTTGCCGGCGAATCGGTGGGGGTGGACTGCGCCTTTGAAGATTGCGAGGCGTGGAATGACGACGGGCTCTCCTTCCTGGTTGGAGGAGAAGAGGGGGTGGATTACAGCGTGGATGGCCATCGCATCACCCTCAACAAACCCGGACACTACGAAATCGCCTGTACATTCGGCCAGGGAGATTCCCAACTCGTAGACGAAACCCCCGCCCAACTGGAAGTAAAGCCGGGGTTGCCCACCCGTGTCGAGACAACCCTGTCCACCTCTACAGCCAAGGCAGGAGAGAAGGTCCCCGTAACCTGCGAAGCGTGGGACGAGTTCGACAACCCGATCTTCGGAAACTTCACCTTGGCGACCAATCCCCAGATAGGCGCCGAGGTCGTTGGAACCGCAGTCACCGTCACCACCGCAGGGGCCTACGAGGTCTCCTGCGTGTACAATTCCGCCCACGCCGACGACACACCGGCGACTTTGACCGTGACTCCCAACGTCCCGGTGCAAGTCGTAACCGAGTTGGGAACCCCCGTCATTGTGGCCGGAGGATCCTCTACCCTCGCTTGCAAGGCGAAAGACCGATGGGACAATGCTATCGGTGATTTCCCCATGTCGGTGGTGGTTCCCCCGGAAGTCAAATTGCAGGGCCTCTCGGTGACCTCCGAGATGGCGGGACAATACGAGATCAAATGTGTACCCCAGGCCATGGACTGGTCCCTCTTCCAACTCCACCCCCAACTCCTCACCGTGGATCCGGCGACCCCCGTATCCATGTCTGTCGCCAGAGTTCCCGAAAAGACCGTGTACCAGAAGCTCGACAAGGTCCTCTTTCAGGTCGCCGTGCGAGACAGCTACGGGAACCTCATCCCCGACCCGATCCTCGACCCCGTGTTGGTGAATCCCGTGGTTGGAACCGTGCAACTCAGCCAGTTCAACTACAAACTCGTGGAAGATGGAACCTACATCTTCACCTTCGCCTTGACCGCCAACCAATCCATCCGGCAAGAGATCAACATCTTCGTGGATGGCGCCGGGCCACTGCTCTCCGTGGACTCCCCCGACCGAGGCGCAACACTCGCCACCGACGACCACAAAGTGGCAGTCACCGGAAGCGTCAGCGATGATGTCACCGGACTGGCCTCTTTTACTATTAATGAAGAGGACGTCACCGTCGAAGACCAACTCTTCAGCCACGTGCTCGATGCCAACCACGGTGTCAACATCCTCATTGCACAAGCGGAAGACGTCGGGGGAACGGTGACGCGGACGGTGCGCTCCTTCGCCCACTCAACCCGGTACTATCCCCCCGTGGGCGGGGTCGGCGACCCCTACGTCGCAAACGGCCTCCTCATCTATTTGAACCAGATGTTCCTGGATGACAACGACCACGACTACGACAACCCCGATGACCTGGCGACCCTCATGGAGATGCTGTTGGCCACCCTGGATTTCGATACCCTCATTTCCAATCCGGTGTATGACGCCAACAACTACCAGGTGTTTA
>CALFHQ010000789.1 GCA_937876385.1 uncultured Pseudomonadota bacterium | reverse complement strand
TCGACAAGACCATCGCCACTCCCGACGTGATGGCAAAGGTCGGCCGTTTGGGTCGAATCCTTGGTCGTCGTGGCCTGATGCCCAACCCCAAGCTGGGGACGGTAACCTTTGAAGTGGCTAACGCCGTCAAAGAAGCCAAGGGCGGGCGCATCGAGTTTCGAGTGGAAAAAGCGGGAATCGTGCACGCTTGCATCGGCCGAAAGAGCTTTGAACCCGAACAACTGGTGGCGAACCTTCGAGCCCTGGTGGACACGCTGGTCAAACTGCGTCCCGCCTCGGTGAAGGGAACCTACCTGAAAGGGGTCACGGTTTCGACGACGATGGGAGTCGGTGTACGCATCGATACCAATGATTTGATGGCAAGTTTCAGGTGATTCAACAAACCAGGCGAAGCAGTTTTGGTCCAAGAAGCAGGTGCGACGGTGAACACTCGCATAAATCCTGCGGAGATCAGGAGCTGCACCACTCTCTGCTTTCACATCCAATGTGCTTCGCCCGCAAGAGGAGGAGGAAGGTTTGAAAAAACAAGACAAAGTCCTCGTGGTGGAGCAGTTGAAGGAAAACCTGAGCACAGCCCAGGGCGTCATCGTGATGGAATACAAAGGCATCACGGTGCGATCCCTTCATGAACTGCGAAAGGCGTTGCGAAATGCCGACAGTTCGTTGCGGGTGGTAAAGAACACCCTGTTGAAGATTGCTTGCAAGGATACCCCCAACGAGAGCCTCGAAGAGCTTCTCGGTGGGCCCATCGCCGTGGCTCTCACGGACGGTGACCCGGCAGCGATGGCGAAAGAAGTGGTTAACTTCGCAAAAGGCGAACCCCTTCTCGTCCTTCGTGGCGGTATCCTCAGTGGCAAGATTCTTGCGACAGAAGGTGTGAAAGACCTCGCAACGTTGCCCTCCATCGATGAGATGCGGGCCAAGGCGCTGTCGGTCTTCAATGCACCTGCGCAACAGTTCATGGGCTTGCTCCAGGCTGCTCCGAGGAACCTGTTGGGCGTGCTGAATGCGCGTGCCGACAAGATGAATTCTAACTGATTGAATTTGGAAAAAGACTGAAAGGAGAGAACATCATGGCAGACATCACGAAAGAACAAGTCAAAGAATTTCTCGGCAGCATGACCGTTGTGGAACTCGCCGGGCTCGTCAAAGAACTCGAAGAGGACTGGGGCGTTAGCGCCGCTGCTCCCGTCGCCGTCGCCGCTGCCGGCCCCGCCGCCGCCGAAGTCGCCGAGGAACCCACCGAGTTCGACGTCATCCTCACCGGATTTGGCGCCACGAAGCTTCAGGTCATCAAGGAAGTCCGAGCCCTCACCGGGTTGGGACTCAAGGAAGCCAAAGACCTCGTCGACGGTGTTCCCAAGGCCATCAAAGAAGGCGTTGGGAAAGCCGAAGTTGACGATGTCAAGGCCAAGATCGAAGCTGCCGGCGGTACCGTGGACGTGAAACCCTCGGTGTAAACGCTGACAGAGAAGCTTTTGGATAATCGGGGGGCGGTCCCATTTCGGGGCCGTCCCCTTCGTCGGATTTTCGACAGCGAGGGAAAGTATGGGGACCGTCATCACCACGAACCTGAGACTGAGAAAGGAATACGGGAAGACAAAACCCATCATCGAACCGCCCGACCTGATTCGCGTCCAGAAGGAATCCTACAACTCGTTTCTCCAGAGTGAACTGACCGCCGATAAGCGGGCCCTCTCCGGTCTGCAAGGGGTCTTCAAGAGCGTCTTCCCAATCCGTGGGATGAACGATCTCATCAGCCTGGATTTCGAGTGGTACAAGCTGGAAGCGCCGAAGTATGAGGTCGATGAGTGCAGACAGCGCGGGATGACCTACCAGTCTCCGGTGCGAGTCAAGGTCAACTTGACCGTCTACGACGTCGACGAGGATACCGGCGAAAAGAGCGTTCGTGACATGAAGGAACAAGAAGTCTACTTCGGCGACATGCCGATCATGACGGAAAACGGAACCTTCATCGTAAACGGCGTAGAGAGAGTCGTAGTCAACCAGCTTCACCGTTCCCCCGGCGCCTTCTTCAAGTCGGTCAAGGGGAAGAAGACAGGGGTTGGAAAACTCATCTATGCCGCTCAGTTGATTCCCTATCGAGGTTCCTGGCTCGACTTCCAATTCGACCAGAAGGACTTCATCTGGGTTCTGGTAGACCGGAACCGAAGCAAGAAGGCGAAGGTTTACGCTTCCACGTTCCTCAAGGCCCTGGGTTACACAAGCCAGGAACTCCTCGACTATTTCTACGACCGAGAAAACGTCGAAATGGACGAGAACGGGGACTACTGGCGCAAGCTTGACTACGATCTGCTGAAAGACAAGTGGGCCTCCAGCGACTTGAAGGACCCCAAGAGTGGGCGAACCATCTGTCGGAAGGGTGCCAGAATCTCCGAGGCGCGCATTCGACGGCTTACCAAAGCCGGTGTGGAGAAAGTGCGCATCGAAAGCGAAGACCTCTACAAGAAGGTTTTTGCAGAAGACATCATTGACGAAGAGACCGGAGAAGTGCTCGCCGAAGCCAACCAAAAGCTCGACGAGAACGTCCTCAAGGAACTGAAAGAACGGGAACTCAACAACTTCGACATCCTCTTCTTCGATGACCGAAATGTGGGCCCGTACTTCAGAGACACCCTGGCGGCCGACAAGACCGAAACCGAAGAAGAAGCCGTGATGGAAATCTATCGCAAGCTTCGCCCCGGTGACCCGGCCACTCCCGCACAGGCAAAGAAGTACTTCGAAGGGCTGTTCTTCAGCCGAGCCAGATACGACCTCTCCGCCGTCGGTCGGCTCAAGTTGAACTCTCGCTTTGATCTCGACGAGCCGCTGGACTCAACGGTCCTCACCCGCCGAGACATCATTGAAGTGGTTCGCTACCTCGTGGAACTGCGCAACGGCCGAGGAGAAATCGATGATATCGATCACCTCGGAAACCGTCGTGTCCGCTCCGTGGGTGAATCCCTGGAGAACAAGTACCGTGTCGGCCTGGTTCGTATGGAACGCTCCATCAAAGAGCGCATGAAGAGCCAGAGCCAGGAACTTGACAAGCTCATGCCCCACGACCTCATCAACTCCAAGCCCGTCATCGCGGTGGTCAACGAGTTCTTCGGGTCCGGGGAACTGTCCCAGTTCATGGATCAGACCAACCCCCTGTCTGAAATGACCCACAAACGACGTTTGTCGGCCCTGGGACCCGGTGGATTGACCCGAGAACGAGCCGGTTTTGAAGTGCGAGACGTTCACTCCACTCACTACGGCCGTATCTGCCCCATTGAGACCCCGGAAGGTCCCAACATCGGTCTCATCTCGTCCCTGTCCACCTACGCCAGGGTCAATGAGTACGGATTCATTGAGACCCCCTACCGCAAGGTCATCGACGGGCGCGTAACCAATGAAATCGCCTTCATGTCTGCCTCTGAAGAGTCCCGGTCGACGGTCGCCCAGGCCACCGCACCAGTGGACAGCAAGGGGAAACTGAAGGGTGTTGCCGTGTCCGCTCGACAGCGGGGGGAATATGTTCAGGTGAGTCCCAAGGAAGTGGACTTGATGGACGTCTCCTCGAACCAGCTTGTGTCCGTCGCCGCGGCGCTGGTTCCCTTCCTCGAGCACGACGACGCCAACCGAGCCCTCATGGGTTCCAACATGCAGCGCCAGGCTGTTCCCCTGCTGCGGGCCGACGCCCCTATCGTGGGAACGGGAATGGAAGAAACTGTTGCTCGAAACTCCGGTGTGACCATGGTCGCCCGCCACGACGGGATCGTCGAGGCAGTGGACGCCAGCCGTATCGTCATCCGTCGACGAACCCGAGCACGTCACACTATTAATAAGCCCGACATTTACAACCTCATCAAGTACACCCGTTCGAACCAGAACACCTGCATCAACCAGCGCCCCTTAGTGAAGCGCGGCGATGTGGTTCGAGCCGGAGACGTCATCGCAGACGGCCCGGCCACCCACCTGGGAGATCTGGCACTGGGCAAGAACATCCTCGTGGCCTTCATGCCGTGGGGCGGGTACAACTTCGAGGACGCCATCCTGGTGAACGAGCGACTGGTCCATGAAGACGCCTTCACCTCGGTTCACATCTTCGAATATGAGTGTGTGGCCCGGGAGACCAAGCTCGGCAAGGAAGAGATCACCCGAGACATTCCCAACGTCTCCGAGGAAGCCTTGATGGACCTCGACGACAGCGGGATCATCCGGATCGGCGCTGAAGTCGGCCCCGGAAACATCCTCGTGGGCAAAATTACTCCCAAGGGCGAGACGATGCTCTCCCCGGAAGAGAAACTCCTCCGTGCCATCTTCGGTGAAAAGGCCGGGGACGTTCGTGACACCTCTTTGAAGGTTCCCACGGGCGTCTGGGGCACAGTCATTGGCGCCAAGGTCTTCGCTCGAAAGGGGGTCGAAAAGGACTCCCGCTCCATCGAACTGGAAGAGACCGATCGCCAGAAGCTGTTGAAAGACCAGGATGATGAAAAACGAATCATTCGGGATACCGGTGCCAACAAGGCGTACGAGCTTCTGCTCGACCAGGTGACCTCCGCCCCCGTCGTCACGGAAGATGGTGACGTCATCGTAGAGAAGGGAGTGAAGCTTACCGAGGACGCTTTGGAAGTCATCGCCCCCGATCTGTATGCCTACGTTTCGGTGGAAGCCGAGGAGATCGAAGAGAGCCTGGCGAAGCTTCGACAAAACGTCGAGAGCCAGCTTGTCGCTTGCGACACCCTCTTCGGGCAGCGCCTCGAGCGCCTGGGACAGGGCGAAGACCTTCCCCCCGGCGTGATCAAGATCGTGAAAGTCTATGTCGCCGTGAAGCGCAAGCTCTCCGTGGGCGACAAGATGGCCGGTCGACACGGAAACAAGGGTGTTATCTCTCGAATTCTTCCCCAGGAGGACATGCCCTATATGGCGGATGGTCGCACGGTAGACATCGTGCTCAACCCCTTGGGCGTTCCCTCTCGAATGAACGTCGGCCAGATTCTCGAGGTTCACCTCGGGTGGGCTGCATACAACCTGGGCCGGCAGATCAACGATATGCTCGACGAGCAGTTCAGCGAGAAAGCCCTGAAGACCCGCTTGAAGTCGATCTACACGACTCCAGCGTCCCGGAAGCTGTTGGATTCTCTGGAACCAGAGGAACTGCACCGGCTGATTCGCGACCTGGAGCGCGGGGTCCGAGTGAAGTCCCCCGTGTTCGACGGTGTCAAAGAGTCGGAGATCAAGGACATGCTGGCCGAGGCCGGTGTGAGCCCCCGAGGCCAGGAAATTCTGTTCGACGGTCGGTCGGGTGAACCTTTTGACCAGGATGTGACCGTGGGCATCATGTATATGCTCAAGTTGCACCACCTGGTGGATGACAAGATGCACGCCCGTTCTACCGGTCCTTACTCCTTGGTGACGCAGCAGCCACTCGGAGGAAAGGCTCAGTTTGGTGGCCAGCGTCTGGGTGAAATGGAAGTGTGGGCCATCGAGGCCTACGGAGCTTCCAATACTCTGCAGGAATTCCTGACGGTGAAGTCCGATGACGTGGTGGGCCGTACTCGAATGTACGAAGCCATCGTCAAGGGTGAAAACGTTCTGGAAGCAGGCATTCCAGAGTCTTTCAACGTCCTGATGAAGGAGATCAAGAGTCTAGGGATTCAGATCGACCCCATCGAGGCCGGAAAAGAAGACAAGTATCTGGATAAAGGTTCTAAGTAATAGCTGTATCGCCACGGTGACAAGCCGGAGGAGGACGCTTTGCGAGATATGCTCAGTTTCTTCGAGAAACCGAAAGATCCCTCGTCCTTTGTTGGGGTGAAGATTGGTCTTGCTTCCCCGGAGATCATCTCTGAATGGTCGTACGGAGAAGTCAAGAAACCGGAAACGATCAACTACCGAACGTTCAAACCGGAACGAGACGGGTTGTTCTGTGCACGGATCTTTGGACCGGTGAAGGACTATGAGTGCAATTGCGGGAAGTACAAACGCATGAAGCACCGGGGGATCACCTGCGAGAAGTGCGGCGTCGAAGTGATCTCTTCGAAAGTACGCCGTGAGCGCATGGGTCACATCGAACTGGCGGCCCCCGTGGCCCATATCTGGTTCATGAGAAACCTACCCAGCTTGCCTTCCCGCATCGGAACCTTGCTCGACATCACGACCAAGGAACTGGGACGAGTACTCTCCTGCGTCTCCTATATCGTTCTCGATGCAGGCGACCCCGCCCTGGGACTCAAGGAAAAGCAGATTCTGTCGGAGGAAGAATTCGAAGAGCTGCTCGATGAATACGGGGAAGATACCTTCCGAGCCGGCATGGGGGCAGAAGCCGTCCGAGAGCTGCTGGAACGTCTCGACCTCGACGAACTGGGCGCCCGCTTGCGAGAAGACCTCGACGCAGCGGCTGGTTCCACCCCCAAACAGAAAAAGATCGCCAAGCGCCTGCGAGTGGTTGAAGCGTTTAGAGATTCGGGAAACAAGCCCGAGTGGATGATCCTCACCCGCCTCCCGGTCCTTCCCCCCGATCTTCGACCGTTGGTACCGTTGGACGGGGGTCGCTTTGCTACCTCCGACTTGAACGATCTCTACCGACGAGTGATCACTCGAAACAACCGCCTGAAGCGGCTCCTCGAATTGAACGCGCCCGATATTATCATCCGAAACGAAAAGCGGATGCTGCAGGAAGCCGTCGACGCACTGTTCGACAACAGCCAGAAAGAAGGCAGCAAGGTCATGACCGCCGGGCCCTCCCGTCGGCAGCTCAAGTCCCTTTCCGATATGATCAAAGGAAAGCAGGGACGATTCCGCCAGAACCTCCTGGGGAAACGAGTCGACTACTCCGGTCGAAGCGTTATCGTCGTGGGTCCGGAGCTGAAACTCCACCAGTGCGGTATCCCCAAGACTATGGCTTTGGAACTGTTCAAGCCCTTTGTCTACAATCAGTTGGAAGAACGGGGCTACGCCAACACAATCAAAGCCGCCAAGAAGAAGGTCGAGCGACAGGAACCGGAGATCTGGGACATCCTCGAAGATGTCACCCGAGAACACCCCGTCCTCCTGAACCGTGCCCCTACCCTTCACCGTTTGGGAATCCAGGCCTTTGAGCCGGTTCTCATTGAAGGGAAAGCCATTCAGCTTCACCCCTTGGTCTGCGTTCCTTACAACGCCGACTTTGACGGTGACCAGATGGCCGTACACGTGCCCCTCTCCCTGGAAGCACAGTTGGAATCCCGAGTGCTCATCCTCTCCACGAACAACGTGTTGAGTCCGGCAAACGGCGCACCCATCATCGTTCCCACCCAGGACATCGTCTTGGGCCTGTACTACATGACCCGAGAGCGCCCCTTCGCCAAGGGAGAAGGCAAGGCCTTCGCCAACTCCGAAGAAGTCCGCATGGCTTACGACCTGGGAGAACTTCACCTCCAGGCCAGCATCAAAGTGCGGCGGGATGGGAAGCTGGTTGATACAACCACAGGGCGAACCCTGATTGCCCTCATCATGCCAGACAGCGTAGCCTTCGAATCCTACAACCGAGTCCTGGACAAAAAGTCCGTTGGGAAGTTGTTGGACCAGGCCTTCCGAAATTCCGGTTCAAAGGACGCTGTACTTCTGGCCGATACCCTTCGAAACCTCGGGGGATATGGCGGCGCTGCCCTTTTCCTTCGGCCA
>CALFHQ010000788.1 GCA_937876385.1 uncultured Pseudomonadota bacterium | reverse complement strand
TCAAGCTGCAACTGGGACACTTCCGGATTGCTGTGGAAGCTGTGGAGCATACAGGTTCCGCCGGTTGGGTTGTCGAAGGGCCCCACTGTCCACTCGACCATGAATTCCCGGTGATCCGAAATTTCGGTTCGGAAACTCCCGGTCCACGGTTCTCCTCCGTCCACCTTCTCTCGAATCTGGTGCTTCCGCCTTGAATCGCACACATCAAGGAGGCTCTCCAGGGGCAACCTCGACTTGATTCGTCTCCATCGAGACAGTGCCGCCTTGTTCCAGGCGAGTATCTGGAAATCCATGTCGCTGATGAGCACCGGGTAAGAGAAGCCCTCAAGCCAGGTGGGTTTTTCGTCGCCGCAGTTGGGGTGCAAGAATCTCTCCCAATCGAGATGAACGGCTTCACTATCGCATCATCTCAGGTATCTTGATGTGTTAGTCCAAAGGATATCAACTGTTGGGAATCAATCAAGGGCCAAATGGGAGAAAAGGGTCCCGGCCACATAGCCCGTGGAAAAGGCCCATTGCAGGTTGTACCCGCCACAAGGACCGTCCACATCGAGAACTTCCCCCGCAAAATGCAATCCGGGAATCAGGCGGCTTTCGAAGGTGAGAGGGTCCACTTCTCGAAGAGTCACTCCCCCTCTGGTTACCATAGCGTGCCGAATGCCTTCGGTGCCTACCACAGTGAGAGGAATCCCTCCCAGCCACTCGGTGAGGGAGCTTCTGAGGTTTCTTGGGAGCCTGGCCAGGGGGGTGCGTTGAGGGATCCCCAACAACTCCACGGCGGTGCGAGCCAAAGCCGGAGAAACGTGGTCAGTGAGCCAACTCTCCACCAGGGTGGTGGGGTTGGCTTCCAGCTCTTTCAAGAAGAGCTCCCGCCAGGGTTCCTGAGTCCATCCCTCTCGCAGGCGAATTCTGACGGGGACGGCACCCTGGGTATGGAGCAGTGCGGCGATCTCTCGAGAAGCATCAAGAACCACTGGGCCGGCGATTCCTTTGCGAGTAAAGATGAGGTCTCCCACGGTTCCTCGGCTTCGGGACCCTGCCACCGACAGTTCAACCTTCGGCAAGGTGTCCGAGCGACACTGTCCTGGCCACCGCTCCTTCGTTATCAGGGGCACCATGGCCGGCACCGGGGGGGACACCGTGTGTCCCAGGGCCTTGAGGATTTCCCACATCCCCGAACCGTCCCCCAATTCCGGGTATCCCACGCCACCGCATGCCACGAGAACCGTGGTTGCGGCAAACTGCTCACCGGCGCCCCCTTCGACGAGGAACTTCTCCCCCTTCTCCAAACGATGCACTTTGCAGTTCAGCACGAACTGGACTCGAAGCCGTCTGGCCTCCTGGAGGAGAGCGTCCCGCACCGTCGCTGCCCGGTGAGTGCGGGGGAATACATGAAAGCCGTCGGGTGCATGGGTTTGTACGTTTAGCTCTTGAAACCAGTGGCGCAACGACTCGGGGGGGAAAGTTCTCAAGGTGGAGCCGATAAGCATCTGGTGTTCGGGGAATCGTCTGGCCATCTCATCGGGTTCCAGGGTGTTGGTGAGGTTGCAGCGACCTCCCCCCGTTGCCAGAAGCTTCAAGCCCGGCTGAGACTGGGCCTCCAGGATGATTACCTGGCGTCCCCCACGGGCCGCTTCGATGGCGCAGATGAGCCCTGCGGGACCGCCGCCGATTACCAGGACATCACTCTCCACGACCGATTTTTTCACGCCGTCGCCTCCTCGAAACGTGGGGTTGACGATAGCCTCAACCGGGGGCCACGGTCAAGCCGCATAAAATCAGCGCAACCCCGCTTCTTGACAGGGTTTCGGGGGGCCACTATCATTCAGATACGTGCGTACACAGCGCAAGGGGGGTGAATTGAACCAGCGATGGACACCGATCCGCCTGGGGTTGGTGGGATGCCTTTTGTGGGTTGCCTCGTGCAGCTCACCTGGACAGGGGCCATCAGATAGCGTGACCATTCCAGACATTCTTGATGTGCAAGAGGAGCTGGACAGCGCCAGAACCGATCTGTTTGATCTGTCCGACGGGGTGGATTCCCGCTATGGGATGGACGCAATCGATGCAATTCCCGACGTTTTCCCCGACCTTCTTCTGGACGAAGTGGAGTTGTTCGACATCCCCAAGGACATCCCCCCGGAACTACCCCCCGACGTCGAAATTGACCTCGTCGACCTTGAGCCGGAGCTTACCGACTTGGTGGCAGACGTTCCTCTGGACCTCGAAGAAGAAATAGACGTCCCCCCCGACATCAAGCCGGACATTCCAGTGGCACCGCTGTCTCCCATCGCCATCAACGAGTTTCTCGTGACCCCCACGAGTCAAGAAGCGGTGGAGCTGTACAATCGATTGGACAACCCGATCTTCGTCGGGGAGTGGTCGTTGAACATCGTTTCGGATGTGGAGAAGGTCTGGCTCCTTCCAGAAGTGGTGATTCCCCCCAACGATTTCCTGGTGCTGACCAAGGACAACATGGTTCCCCAGGATGGAATCACCTTCACATCCATTCTACCCAACGCCGGGGGCGTCATCACCCTCTCCGATGAAGACGGCAATGTTGTCGAGGAGGTTGCTTACGGAACCCGTGGGCCAGTGCCGTTGCCTGTCTACGGAACGTCCACTGCGCGCCTCCTGGACGGAAACGGAAGCGCCAACCCGGCCTTTGATTTCAACTGGGACCGTACCCCGACCCTGGGTTTCCCCAATGACCCCCCCGGGGTGTTGTTGGAGCCTGCCACTGTCCAGGTCAACGAGCTGTTGGCCAAGGTCGGTTCGGGGCAAGGCTATGTGGAGTTCCTGGTGCTGGGCGATCTCCCTGTGGACGTCTCGGGGTGGATCTTTGTCTTCTCCGGGGAAGGGGCCGGGGGGCAGGCCACCTGGCCCGACGAACAGGAGTGGTTGGGCTACACTGTTATCGAGCAGTCCGAGTTGCCTGCGTACTCTCAGTTTCAAGACAATGGAGTGATCTACCTTTACAATTCCATCGGTGTGCGGATGATGCAGATGGGGTGGAGTGGGCTTGACATGGACGGTGGGACCGCACTTGGGGTGCCCCCATCACAAACTTTGGCCATACCGTGCTATGATACCCCCACCTGCGGCCTGGTGGGGATGACCCCGACGAAAGGGGCCGAGAACCCGGCAATCGAACAGTGAGGAAATCGTGGTCATAGAAGCAGTTCTCATCGGTGTGTGCATTCTATTGTCCGCACTTTTTTCCGGTTCAGAGACAGCCCTGACAAGCCTGGGGGATGCTCGATTGGACCAACTGATTCAGGAGCGACGAACAGGAACCAAGCTCCTCAAGGCGTGGAGGGACAACCCTTCGGTGGTCCTGAGTTTCCTCCTCATCGGCAACAACATCGTGAACATTCTGGCCTCCTCGCTGGCCACCGACTTCTCCTTTCGACTTCTCGACGATACCGACTTTGCTGCCTACGCCATCGCCCTGTCTGTTGGGGTGATGACCTTTCTGGTGTTGATTTTTGGTGAGGTTTTTCCCAAAACTTTCGCTCGGCACTCTCCTCGCTTGGTGGTCTTCGTCCTCCCCGTTCTCTCGGTGTTTTACGCACTGCTTTGGCCGTTGGCTAAGATGATGGGGATGATGGGGCGGGGATTCATTACCCTGGCCGGCGGCGACCCCCACCGCCCCGAACCCACCATCACGGAAGAAGAGCTTGAGTACCTCATTCGAAAGGGAACTCGAGAAGGTTCCCTGGACACTGAAAAGGAGAAGATGCTTTCGGGGGTGCTGAACCTCGAAGACAGCATCGTTAAGGAGATCATGGTTCCGCGCACCGAAGTGGTGATGTTCGAAGCCAGAGATCCCCTCTCCCGGGTCATGCAGTTGGTGGCGGCGTCGAAATTCTCCCGCTATCCCGTGTACCAGGAAGCCAAAGACAAGGTCGTGGGCTTCTTCTATGCAAAGGACCTTCTGACCTACTTTCGAAACGGGTCCTCCAGCCAGGAAGCGTTCCGCCTGCGCAACTTCGTGCGTCCTCCGTACTACGTCCCCGAAACCAAGCGTCTCGACGAGTTGATGCGGGAGTTCCAGGAAGAGCACACTCATATGGCCATCGTTGTGGACGAATACGGCGGCACCGCCGGACTGGTCACGCTGGAAGACATCATCGAGGAGATGGTTGGAGAGATCTACGACGAATACGACGAGGAAGAGGACATCGTCACGAAGCTCTCGGATCACATCTACCTGGCCGACTCCAAGCTCCCCGTGGAAGACCTGGCTGACGAATTGAACCTCAACATTCATTTTCCCGAGGATCGCGACTATGAATCCCTGGGCGGATTGGTCTTGGAACTGGCCGGCCGGGTTCCCAACGAAAACGAGCACTTCTCCTACACCAATGAAGAGGATCGAGATTCGGTTACCCTGAACTTGAAGGTCCTTGATAGCGACGGGGTGAAGATCGGCAAGATCCAGATGGAGGTCATCCCCCCAGGCGGTCACCCAGTCGTCAGTGAAGTCGTCGAAGAGGAGTGATCCTCAAAACGTATCCAGCCCAAGCTCTCCAGATGGCCAGGCTTTCTCAAACAGAAGGCGCCACTGATTGGCACCTTCGGGGGTCACGGGGCTCTCCTCCAGCAACCGAAGGGGAAAGGTGCTGAGGAACGCCAGCGCTTCATCGCTTGTGTGATTTCGAAGGTGCTCTGGGGGTACCAAATCCCCCAACGCCTTTACCGCTTTCTGCATCCCGGTAGAGCGAACCAGTCCAAAGGCGACGTTGTCCACAACCAGGAGACGTCCTCCCCACTTCAGG
>CALFHQ010000787.1 GCA_937876385.1 uncultured Pseudomonadota bacterium | reverse complement strand
CTTCTTCATGGCCTTGGTGTCCTTGAATTCGGTCCGAACAGAGCCCTTTGCCAATGCCCCGTCGTAGGTCCAGTCGGTGGTGGAGAGGAGGGTCCCTTCTTCATCCACGGCCTTCTGGTACAGGGGGCGACCTTCGGTGTCTACCTTGAGATTGAGGGTGGCGATGATGCGCCCTTTGTCATCATAAGTCGTCGTGATGCGGGCCCAACCGTCCCGAGCATTCACGAGCTTGTAATCCTGTTTCCCGTCAACACCCACCACCTGGGTGGTTCCGTGCCGACTATCTTCCACGGGCTTGCCCCGATCGGTGTAGGACCACTTGTAGAGGGCTACGCCGTTGTAGTCGAGCTTCAGGTTTCCGTCTTTGGCATCGCCGTCGAAAACGGAGAGCTTCGTGCGGGCGCCCTTTTTCATGTACTCGTTGACGTAGCTTGTCTTGATGTTGCCCTTGCCGTCCTTGACCACGTGGGTTTCCACCTGGTTGAACTTGGCGTAGGTGTACTCGTGGATTTCCACGGGGACCTTCTCGGTATCAAGGCGGGTCTCGGTGACCACACGGCCTCGCCGATCGTATTCATACTGGTAGTAGCTGTCTCCGAAGTAGTCCACGGTGGGCTTGCCATTGGCGTCCACAACGGCCTTCTGGATACGGTTTCCCTTTTCGTCATACTTGTAGATGTACTTGCTCAGGAGGCCGCCCTTCGTATACCAGGCTTCCTCGGCGATTCTGCCTTCGTCCCAAGCGAGGACGCGACGGGCGATCCCTTCCTGGTTCTCCACCAATTCGCCCTTCTTGTCTCGGTATTCCACAGACGTCAGGTTTCCTGATTCGTCGTAGGTATAGGTGTACTTGTGCATCCCGAAGGGGGACTGATAGGGGACTGCCTTGCTGTGCCAGTCGCCAAGCTCTTCGCATTTGGGCCATGCGGGACGCCCTTCTGTCGTGGCCTGCACGAGAACGACGGTGACCGAGGTATCGTCGATGGTCACCTTGCGGGAGAAGGCAGCATGAACGCGGAAGGAGCTCAAGTTGTGGACGTAGAGCTGGGAATCTTCCATGCAGTAGAGCTGCATTCCGAGCATCCGATCGTCGTTTCCTTTGTACACGGACCCCCAGATTTTCGCGTCCTCTTCGACGTTCTGATCGTCCCGTTCCCACAGGTACGATACGATGTTGAGGTGGTTACCCAACTCGTCGTAGATGTTCGCCGTTTCTGGCTTGCCATCGTAGTACTCAACCTTCACATAGGCGACTCCCCGAGTGTCCTCTTCCTTGATTTCCTTTTTGAGGGAGGAAACCTGGAATCCGGCCACTTCAAAGGCCTCACTATCAACGAAGTATTTGGCAGTGATGGGAGGCTGTTCCACCTTCTCCTTCTTCACCACCTGCTGGGCGACCTTGGCGGTCGTCTCCATTTTCTTCGCCAACTCTTTGCCTTCTTTCGACTCCGGGGGTTTGGTCGCAGGTGCGGCTTTGTACCCTTGGCGTTCTTCCTGCTGTTCACCCTCTTCTCCACCGCAACTGCTGAGGACGAACAGGGCGGCAATAACTACCGCAAACGCTCGATGCACCATGGGGAATCCTCCTGAAAATGGCCAACAAAAGTCAATTGGCCGCTAGTATAGATGAGGCCTCAGGGGGTGTCAACCGCAATCATCGGGCGCAAATTCGGCGTCCATGGCGGGTCTGCGAGACATCCTCCCAAGCCACTGACAACACAAAAGGGAGTCCTTTGGACGGCAGCGTCTTTCGCCACTATAATGGTCCTTTGATGCAACCAAACCCATCGGTCTGGAGGTGAACCATGCGCATGATCCTTTCTACCTCTACAACAGCCTTCCTGTTGTCAGCCCTTCTCCTCATCGGCTGCCAGGACAAAGCCCCCGCTTCTCCCTCTGAGTCTGCAAGTGGTGAGACGGCGACTCTGGAGGGGCAGTTGAACTCCATTCAGCAGCGATTGGGTGCATTGGAAGCCCGAATGGAGAAGTTGGAATCTGGACAAGAGGATACCAGCGAAGAGCTGGGTCGGCTGACCCGACTTCCAAAGAAGCTTGAACAGGTCTCGGCCGAGTTGGAGAGCGCTAGAGAGAGGGAACGACGCCCCATTCCACCCAAGCCATCTGTGGAAAATGGGGCCGCTGGCGGAGATTCGGAAGAAGCTGTGGAGAGAGAAGAAGTGGCGCACACCCCGGAGACGCTTGAGCCGGAAGAACCGATTCCGGCCACCCAAGAGGAAGACGGGGAGGAAACGGAGGAGGAGGCCCTGGGCGACCAGCAGCCGGCTCAGCCTCCCGAAGAGTCCGGGGTAAGCCTGACAGAGGCAGGAGAGTCCCCCATCAAGGTGCTCGATCTGCAATTTGCTTCCTCGGTAAACCGGAAGAAACGGCGACCGGAAGAACCGAAGCAGGAGTTCACTCCCTCCGAAGAGAAAGTTTATGCGTGGCTCATCCTCAGCAACGATCTGGAAGAGGACTCGAAAATTGTGGTCACCTGGAAGAGAGAAGGGAAACAGAAGTCCTTCATTGAACTTCGCGTGGGGAAGAGCGCAACCCACTGGAGAACCTGGTGTTACACTCGACTGAAGTCTCGTTCAGTGGGGAACTGGACCGTGGAAGTGACTGATCTCGACGGCCATCTGCTGGCCTCCGGTTCGTTCAAGGTCAACGCTGAGAACTGACCCGCCTCTACCTCCCGAAACTTCTTCCCAACGACAAAAGATTGAATAGACTTCCCCGAGGGTCGTTCCGTGGACCCCTCGGAGGTTGAGCATGCACAAGAAATCACTCCTGGTAGGGCTGTTCGTGATGGGACTTCTCGCCACATCGCCGGCCCACGCCAAAGGTACGCACTTCATTCTCGAAGCAGAAGGCGGATACGGACTCACGGACAACGCTGTCTCCACCGGATTCTGGGGGGGGACCCTCGGTCTGGGGGGGAAACTTGGCGGATTCCCCGTCCGATTCTACCTCGTCACCAACGTCACTGGGACCCTCGTGGATCACAACCTCCAAAACACCATCTCCTACCTCTCAAGAAGTCAGTGGGATGCTTCCTGGCTGGGGGGACTGCGGATTTACATTCCTGTTTTTCGACACTTCCGTTTCTTCAGTCAGTGCCTCGGCGGATGGACCTGGTTTCGTTCCACCTGGGACGTCAATTCCGTGGAGCACTTCACCACGGAAGACGGCGCCGGCACCCTCCGAGTTTCTGCGGGATTCCAATATCGTTTTCTTAGGAATTTTTCCATAGGCATCGGAGTCGATCGCATGATCTACTGGGGCAAGAAGGACGAACTGGCGCTTGCCGCGATGCTCGGCTTCTCCGAGGAAATCGACGAGGGAGATCACACAAGAATCGGGCTGAATTTCGCCCTGCACTTCTAGGGGACAGCGATGCGTGACCGAACAGCAGCCTTCTTCTCAACCCTCCTTGTTCTGGCTTCTTTGACTGCCCTTCCTTCTCAGGCCGAGGCAGGTACCGTCCTGGCCGGCTCGGGAAACGCCGTGGTAGAGCAGAGCTCTGACGCCGCTCACCCCGAAGGGATTGTCCGGGAGGTTCGGGTGGTCGGTGGGATCGCCCGAGGAGCCCTTGAAGACTCCAACCTCACGGCGGTAAGACTGCAGTTCATTCGCCCCGACGAAGAAGCCGTCGGGTTCCTGGTGTGGGCGGTTCCTTTGGACTCCGGATACTCTGGCAACTATGTCGCCGGGCAACCCGGGGTGGAGCTTCAATACTACGAACAGGCTCCCAACGACCCGCAGATCAAGCGATTCCTGCTGGACGAATGGGAGGGCGAGTTTTCCAGTGGGCGCCCCTCTTTCAACGGGAACGTCCATGTCAGCTTCGATGTCACCGTGGTGGACTACGGCGCTGACGAGGTGGGGGGAACCGACGACGATCGCCTGCGCCGGATCCAGGCCACCGACATCATCTTCTACACCAAAGGCGACCTCTCCGAGGTGCAGTATCACCAGTCCGGCGCAACCGTGGTGAACACCGTCGACACTGTGATCATCTTCGATGACGGATGCTCCGGCTCCAACGAATACTACGATGACGGCAGCGGCTACAACAGCGGATACGACGACAGCTATGACAGCTATGACGACACATCTTGTGATGGGGACGTCTACGACGATTCCAACAGCGACACCAGCGACAGTGACTACGACGATTCTTCCTGTGACGGGGACTGGGACGACGACAGTGACGACGATTGGGGCTCAGACGACTGGCTCAACTCCCCCGAGGACGTTGGAGTGGCGGGGGGAACCGGCAGCACCGAGAAGCGGATCAACAGCATGTCGCCGTGGCCCAGCCTGGTTCATCTCGCAAAGCGATGCCGCAGACCATTGCGCATGGCCCCCCTGCTGCTGAGCATCCTGTTCATCTTGATGGTTAGGAGACGGTCGTCACGAAGGGAAGAGGAAATGACGACTTGAGTGGAGAGGGCGCTACTGAACCTTGCGCTTCTCGACGACTTTCTCGATCTTCTCTTCCAACTCAGAGAAAATGAACGGTTTGTCGATGAAATCATCCGCTCCGTACAGAGGCGAAGTCATCTCGTTCAGGTTGGGACCAATGGCTGTCAGCATGATGATTCCGGTGTTATCGAATTCGCGCTTGTTGCGCAGGTACTTGCACAGCTCCCACCCGTTCATCACAGGCATCATGACGTCCAGGAGAATCACGTCAGGCTTCTCGACGAGTGCGACCTCCAGTCCCTCTTCACCATTGATGGCCTCCAGCACTTCGTTCCCCAACTTGGTGAAACGTTCCTTGATGAGACGGATCTGGTTGATGTCGTCATCGACAACGAGGATCTTCATGATGGGTCCCTCCATTGGTTTCCACTTTCGGGTTTTAGAACAAATTTGCCCTTCCTGTCAAACTTGTTCTGCCCGCCGCCGTAAAGCTCCCGCTCCTTCGCTTGACGAGGGAGGATCGAAGAGGATAGATTAGCCGTGGCAGCACTTCACGCCACAGGAGGTTCGAATGACTCAACGTAGCTTCTTGCGCTATTGGCC
Organism: uncultured Pseudomonadota bacterium; assembly: GCA_937876385.1. GTDB lineage: Bacteria > Myxococcota_A > UBA9042 > CAIXZC01 > CAIXZC01 > CALFHQ01. The sequence continues at coordinate 933 of CALFHQ010000787.1, read as the reverse complement.
CCAGTGGATTCTGGCGACTCTGGCCATCACCGTAGTGGTTTCAGCCCTTGCAGGCTATCGGGATGCTTCAAATTACAGTTGGCAGGAACTCAAGGAGAAACGCCGGGAGGTATTGCGGAAGATTCCGGTCAATCCTGACATCCTCATCAATATCACCTACGATCTCATGCCCGGCACCCCCGAGCTGACGGCTCTGGGCCGAAAGGCAACCCCCGCTCTGGTGAAGGGTTTGCTGGACAACGCCTCGGATTCAGTCCGTGGGCTCTGTGCTTCGGTCCTTGCAGAAACTCGAGATCCCGATGCGGCCCCAGCCCTCGTTGAGGCCCTGGGAGATCGATCTTCGGTTGTCCGGTACAGCGCCATCTACGGACTGGGCAACCTCGCTCTGCCGCAGTACGGCAAGCATCTCCTGGCTCGAATCAACGACCCCGAGGAGAACAGCTACGTCAAGCAGGCAGCCATCGACGCCATTGGAAAGATGGGATATTCGGCAGCCTTGAAGACCCTCTTTGGATTGGTCCGCTCCGACGAAACAAGAGACCTGCAGTGGTCTGCCCTGAACGCTCTGTGGTACATGCGGAATCGAGTGGATCGTGATGACCTCGTGGACATCTTCATGTACGTGCTAAAAGAGAATCAATCCGGTGCAGCACTGGCCATCGATCATTTGGGGAGCCTCAAAGCTTCCGAGGCTTCAAAAACCCTCGCCGAGTTCTATGTCGGACGCAACGAGAACCTCAAGAACCGTATCATCCTGGCCATGGGCAAAATCGGAGACTCCACAGCCAAACGTTTCCTCGAAAAGGTCATGACGGACACTCAGGTCGCCAGGCACCTGAACAACGCTGCCATCGCACTGGCAAGACTCGGTGAGAAGAAGAAGGCAGTGGCCATTCTCCTCAAGCTCCTGGAAGATCGTAAGGCCTATCTGCG
>CALFHQ010000786.1 GCA_937876385.1 uncultured Pseudomonadota bacterium | reverse complement strand
AGTCGGCCGATGAAGCGTGTTCTGCAACCAAGGCGTAGGGCACGCTAAGCACCTTGAGTCGCGGTTGCATTTCCTCGGCTGGCTCACCCGGTTCGGACGGAATGATGGTGATACCCAGCCAGACATCCCCCGCTGCCAATTCGTTTGCCGTGACAGGGGCGAGAGAGACCCGAAAAAACCCGTTCTCGATGTCCACGGCCAACGGGCCATCTGACGTCCAGAAGGCCTCCCCGGCCACCTCGACGTCGTAGAGCCGAAACTCTATGTCGACGGTTTCATTGAGCGGATTTCCGTCGGCGTCAGTCAGATACCCCTGGTAGTGGACGGCCTGGGGGGAGCGGCAAATGCCGGGCTACAAGGCACACACACCAAGATGGCGGCCACAACTGCAACGAGTCTCCAAAAGAACATGATTCTCCTCCACTCAAGGGGGCCGGTGTCGGGTTCCGCTAGTCCAGGGTCAGCGTCAGCCCGAATCCCCCTGCTTGGTCGGGCTGCACCCCATCCACAAAGAGGAAGTACGCACCAGGTGACAGGCCTCCCACATCCAGACTTCCGTTGGTCGAACAGCTCACTGTGAAGCCATCCGCACACGAGTTCGCCCTCAAGTAGAGTGCCGCTCCAAACCCGGCGTCCAAGTTCACGTGCAGGTTCTTCACCTGGGAAGTCACAAACGAGTAGACGACGTCACCTCCAGCCCCGGCACACGTCCCCTGGTAGTGGTCGTCGGAGTATAGGTTCGTTCCCTGAACCTCTACAGAATCCACCACGACGCCGAGAGACTCGGCACTGCCACAACTGTCGTTGGAGGGCAGAGGTGCCGGGGTCTTCTGGGCGACTAGCGTGAAATCACCTGCAGCGTCAGCTGTGTCCGAATCAACGATCAAGTAGTAGGAACCAGGGCCGAGCGGCGGTGACTCCAACTCGCTGCCCCCGCAAGCGACCATCTCGCCCGATTCACAGTCAGTTGAGCGGATGTAAGTCAACGGAGAGTAGTCCCCGAAGACTCCAATATCCACGATCGAGCGTTCAACCAGGGAAAACGCATAGACCAAGTCCGGTCCGTGCATGCCGCCGCAGCCGTCCTCGTGGTAGTCGTCAACGGCCATGAACGAGCCGGACGCCAGCATGGTCGACGCCTGCAGGCTGACGACGCCGGCAACCATGTCCAATTCGTGCGCACCGCTGCAAAAATCATTTTCAAATGGCTGTGGCGCAGGGTTCTTGTAAGCTCCATACAGGTCAAGCCCCCCGAGGTAGAGATGAATGATGTTAGGATTGCTCCCCGCGTTCCGACTGCTGCGCAACAAGAAATAGGCGACCCCGTCCTCAACGTGTGGCGAGGACTTCGCAAAGTCCAGGACTGCCCTATGCCGCTCGCAGACCTCACCACTGGCAATTCCGGTCCAATTGGCGGACTCGAAATTCCACACGGACAACGCAGGGTCCCCGATGCCGCTTGCGCAGGCCAGATGTCCATCAAGCTGGTTCCTGAACGTCGCTACCAGCCGAAAGGAATCTCCGTGCAACGAGGAGAGGCCTGACGTCTTGAGAATCAGCGAGACCTTCCCCTCAGCATTCGTGAAGGACTCAGTTTGCAGATGTATCTCCGTGGCGTCGTTGTCATCGTGCAGCAACTCAAGGCTCCCATCGTAGGGCAACATGTCTGGCCAATCTGACAGAAGTGGTCCCATGCCTACGTCC
>CALFHQ010000785.1 GCA_937876385.1 uncultured Pseudomonadota bacterium | reverse complement strand
TGCTTGACCTCGTGTGCGATGGCGTCTCGCAGTTTCCCTGTGACTTCCTTCAGGGGGAAACCATACGCCAGCACCACTTCCAGGTCGAACGCTGCTTCTTCGGTTCCAACCGCCGCCATGACGCCGGCTCCCCGCGCACGTTCTCCGCGAAGTTTGCTCATCAAGGAGCCCTTGCCCAGTTGGTGAATTCCGTCAATGGTGCCGGCCACGTGTCCGGCAATCTGGTTCAGGACATCTACCGCAATGGTGGTCTCGCCACGAATCTCAGCCATCTTTCCCTCCATCAGGACCGTTGTAGGACTTTGGTTCGCTTCCACGCTATTTGACCCGTGTGGTTTCTTCCACTTCCACTTCCGGGAAATGAATCCCCACGACCTCAATGTTCAACTCTACCACTTCTCGATCCAACATCATCTTGATGTCCTGAGCGATGGTTTCACGGAGCTTCTCGGTCACCGCTTTCAAGGGATGTCCGTACTCCAGAATCATCTCGATGTCCAGGGCCGCTTCCTGTTCTCCGACCTCCGCCGCTACGCCCTTCCCCCGGTCATCTCCGCGAAGTCGGTTGAGCACCGAGGTCTTTCCCAGAGCGTGCACTCCTTCAAGACGCCTAGCGGCCACTCCGGCGATCTGGTTGACGACGTCCTGGGACAGTGTGGTTGTACCTTTCACTTGCGACATTTGGCCTCCTCGACTTTGGTCTTTCGACGTTCCTGACACTTTCTACTCCAATGGATTAGCCCTTCTATCATGGAAGGTGCTCCCTTCCAGGTCAAGGGTTTCGTCGCCCCGGAACAACTGGGGTCCATCTTTCTTCACCCAACCGAATTGGCTGGTCCGCATTCATGGACTATATTGGGAGACAATGGTTGTAACGCGGGGCTGGGACGGCCGAGAGATTTGATGCTTTTGGGAGGGGAACATGCCAACGGATCGACGACGCAAAGCAGACGAGCTGAGAAAGCAACAGACAAAACTCGCGCTGCTGGATGCCGCTCGACGGGTCTTTGTGGAGAAGGGATAC
>CALFHQ010000784.1 GCA_937876385.1 uncultured Pseudomonadota bacterium | reverse complement strand
CTCGCCTTGAACGCTTCCATCGAAGCTGCCCGAGCCGGCGCTGCGGGACAAGGATTCGCCGTTGTCGCCCAGCAAATGCGGGAGCAGGCAAGACGAGTGGACAAGAGCTCCAAAGAGATCATCGACAACATCGAGTCGATTCAGACAGTCACAGCCGACCTCGTAGTCTCCATGGAAGGGGCGAGAACCGACGTTGAATCAGGCTCCAAACTGGTCAATGTCACTCTCCACCACCTTACGGAACTCTCTACAATCATGGGCGAAACTGCGGAATCCGTAAAGGAACAGGCAGCGGCCAGCGACGAAATTGCACAGATGATGCTCGACGTCCAGCGCATCGGTCACGAAGCCCTCGAAGCATCCCAGCAAACAGTCGAGGAAGGGGAATCCATCCGTGACAAGGCCCAGCAACTGTCTACTCTCGTGGGCCACTTCCAGGTACGAGAACTCTCCGCCGGCGAAGAAGCAAGGCGGAAGCTCATTTCGGGACGCCACGGGGACGGCGAAGTCGAAGGCTGACCCCCGTCAAACACCGCTTAGCGCAGCCCAGTCCTTCCCCTCGACACTCACCACCATTGTGAGTCCGATTTGGACCCGCTCACGCCTTGACATTCGCCCCCCCAGCGGACAGAATGATGGGGTTGATTGGCTACATATCGTGAGGTCCCCTATGAGCGACACGATTTGCAAACGTTGCGGAGAAGCCGTCACAGATGGGCACCGCTTCTGCATGAACTGCGGCAGTCCGGTGGGCACGGCAGACGAAGGCCCCGAGGCCACGCCCTCCCCTGACGAACGTCCGACCTTTAAGTTGGTCCTGATTCGAGGCGAAGGAGGCCAGTCGGCTTCTTATTCGCTGGGAGGCCAGGAGCACCTCGCCGGGCGAGACGAGGGAATCATCCTCTTCCCCGATGACAACAGCGTCTCCGCGCGACACGCAACGTTCTTCTACCGAGATGATCGACTCTATGTAAAGGACGAAGGCTCCGCAAACGGTACCTATGTCCGAGTCACGGCACCCGTTCAACTCAAAGACCAGGACCGCTTCGTTGCCGGAGAGCAGGTTCTCCTGTTTCAGGAAGGCCACACCTTCGAGCCGGAACCCGACGAAGACGGCACCTTCTTCTTTGGAACCCCCATTTCGAGCTACTACTTCAAGCTGACTCAAGCGCTCAACGGTGGAAAACCCGGTGCAGTCCACTGCGCGAGAAAATCTCGAGTCCTCCTGGGAAGAGAGAAGGCCGACTTCAGCTTCCCGGACGACCGATTCATGTCCCACAAACACGCGGCCGTGGAATTCAAAGACGGCGCTACCTGGCTCTCCGACGTCGGAAGCCGCAACGGTACCTTCATCCGACTTCGATTCGAAGAAGAGCGCCTCCTGAACGACGGCGACTACCTCTTCATCGGGAAACAACTCATTAAAGTCTCGGTCTGACACTCTGGTCCCTTTCGAGTCCAGAGTTATTCTCTCACGTAGTTCGCAATAAGGAGGCGACAGTGATTCGACGATTCATCTGGATTGCAGCTCTACTTCTCGTAACGAGTTCCTGCTCGTCCGATGCCAAAGACGAAACCGCCGACTCGAACACGCAA
>CALFHQ010000783.1 GCA_937876385.1 uncultured Pseudomonadota bacterium | reverse complement strand
TGTCCATCATCACGTTTTGGGCGTTGAACCACTCGCCGCTCTTCAAGGAGAGCTTCTTGAGGAGTTCCTCTTTCTCGAACAACAGGCCGTCGGCATCGTTGGACATAACGTCCACCTGACCCACCTTGAACCGAGGTCCCTCTTCCACATCCACGGTGATGACCACCCCGGAATGATCCGGCGTCAGCGAGAGCCGAGGCTGCCCGGTCTTCACCTGCACATACCCACGGGTAAGGTAGAGCCACTTCACTCGCTGCAAGTCGATGTCTTCGTGGGCGGACCAACTTTCAAACTGGCCACCGTCCATTGACTCACTGCTTGTTTCTTCCAACTGGAAGAAGTAGCTCATGAACAACCCGCCATCCTGCAGGAAGGAGAGAATGGTCTGCTCCCGAGTCTGCATGAAGGCCTTGAGTTCCTGATCCTTCAGTGCTTCATTGCCGACAAAGACGACCTTTCGGACGTCCACGGTCTGCTGCTCCTTGACTCGAATGGTGACCAACGCGGTGCGAGTAGCCTCGTCCTTGGTCACCTCGTAGGAAGCCTCCGCCAGGTAGTATCCCTTGTCCTGATAGAGTTCTTCGATGCTCCGCAATGTTTCGATGAGTTTGGTAACGTCCAGAAAACGACCGGTCTTGATGGTGAAGGTCTTCCGGATGTCCTCTTCTTCGATTTTGTCGTTGCCAACAAGCTTGATGTTGCTGACGATGAACTTCTCCAGAATCACGAAGGTCAACTCAAACCGGTCGGTGCCGACCAACTTGCGATACACCCGAACGTCTGTGAAGTAGCCAATAGAGAAGATTCGCCGGATTGCCTGGCTTGTCAGCACCGGGAGGTCTTCCGAGGCATACTGTTGCCCGACCTGGAGCTCCATGATGGAGAGCAGTGTTTCAGCGGGGACTCGAGTCAGCCCTTCCATGTGGATGGCGGACAACTCCCGGGTATCCGGCTCTTGAGCCGACGCTACGGCGGGCCACACCCAAAGAATGCACGCAAAAAGCAGTGCGGACCCCACCAACCCAGGTTGTCTCGAGCCAGAAGCCATGAAAACCCCGCCTATTGGTGGCACAGTATAGTGGTGAACCTTTCGGGAACGCAACCAAAATTGTGGACTGGGAAACCCTTTCGATACCACACGACGCCCTTCCCAGGAAAATGTGGGAATGGCTCGCCTTCGACCTGGCAGCGGAAAGCGGCAGACGTGGAAGGGATATTTCTTCCAAATTTTGCGTCTAAACGTTACATTAAAGCGGACGAAGATATCAGGGTCGACGCTAGGTGAATTCATCCCGGGAAAATGCCGTCCACGAATTGAAACGGGGCGAGCCTCTGCTCCCGGTGGCAACAGTGAAGGAGTGATTATGAGATTCCAGCCCCACGTCATTGCAATGCTATTCCTGCTGGGATTGTTCGCTTCGTGTTCCAGCGATTCAAAGAAGATGGTCACCCCCGACCTGCTGGACGACACCGGCGACATCGTTGCCGACATCGACTTCGACAACTCCGATGGGTCCATCGAGGATTGGACGTCCGATGGCGCCGAAGTCGAAGACACCGCCGACGCCACCGAGGAAGTGGACTCCACTCCCGAGACGAGCCTGACGGTTTGCGTGCTGACCACCCAGGGATGCCTGGATGGCGAGAGCCTTGCCCTCAACCTGGCAGACCACGATACGGATCCCGAAGCACCGGGTCTCCAGGTGGACTTCGAAGTGAGCACCGTTGGACTCCCGCTGGGGTCCACAATCACCCTGAGTCAAGGTGGAGAGTTGTTGCGAGAGAAGAACCTGGCGGGGACCTCGCTGGCCTTCGAGGGGGTTACCATCGCTCACTCCATCGCCCCCGACTGCCCCCTGTTCGAAATTCGTTCGGATTATGATGACACGGCCTTTGACTCGGTCACCATCTGCGCCAACACCGGCGGCTGCGCTCCCATCCTCGAACCCACTGCCGACTCCTGCCTCGGTGTGGATGAAGACCCCAACGTCGACGGGATTCAGGTCACCTTCACCATCACAACCGACGTCGATGGTTGCGACTTTGTCTGGCTCGAGGGGGACGTTCAGGCCCCAAATACCCCCCTCCAGGACGGCAAAGCCTCCTTCCTGGTAACCGTCACCGAAGACGAAGCGGTATGCCAGAGCCTCAGCGTCGTCGCCTACGCCACCGACAGCCAGGCGGAGGGAAGACAGGAAAGCGTTGAACGACTCTACACCGTGGACAGCGGCGCCCCGGTGGTTACGATCACAAGCCCGTCTTCCAACGTTGTGAACCTGAACCAGGACGAAGACGGAGACCCCAACAACGGGTTGCAAGTGACCATTTCCGGGGAAGTCTCAGGTGTGCAAGCGGGATCCGACGTGGAGTTTGTGGTGGACGATCAGGTCGTCGAAACGGCCGAGCTGAGTACAGGAGACTTCTCCTTCCAGTACACCTTCGAAGAAACCGGGGGCGTAGCCATCGCCGTTCGCACCGCTGACTGCTGTGGAAACACCGGAGAAGCAACCCTCACTCTCCTGGGCATCCTCGACAACACCGAAACCCGCATCCTCTACCCCACAAACGGTACCGTGTTGCTGGCAAAGAACAACGGTGCTGCCGGGTCAGACAGCGTATTCGCCATGAACTTCGAGATCATGGCGCCGGTCCCCGATGCAGGCGAGACGATCAACATCCGATGCCGCCGTGACCAGCCCGGCTCTCCCTTCGCTACCGTGGGTTCTCTCCTCATCGACACCCCGCCAGAAGACGGGCTCTACACCATCCCCGTCTCCCTCAATGTGAACACCTTGACGCATTTCCTCATCTGTCGAGGTGCGTACGGGACCCCGACAAAAACCACCCCGGAGATTGGACTGACCCTGGCCATTCCCGCCCCCTACCTCATCATCGAAGACCCCGGCGACGGCGACTCGGTGAATCCCGCCTCCTTCCAGGTAGCCGGTGGGGCCTTCATGCTGGCCGGGCAAGACGTAACCTTCTCCCTCCTCTCGGGAGATTCGGTCATTGACCAATTCGTCATCGTCCCCGGAGATAACGGCTTCTTCGTGGAGCACCCTCTCACGGCAGTGCCCGATGGGACCTACACCCTCCAGGCCACGGCAAGCGACCAGTTCGGAAACAACATCGCCGACAACCCCGTGACGGAAAACGAAGTAGAAGTCACCATCGATGGGACCACACCCAGCCTCGCCTTCTTGCACCCCACAGACGGCTTCGTCTGCACTCCTCCCGGCTGCGCAGACACAATCGCCGTACTCGACGGTCATCAAATCGAAAGCCAGGTGGAACTGTTCGGCGAATCCAACCTGACGGCCACTGCGGTGTGCCTGCGAACCAACGGAGGGAGCCGCTCCTGCACCACTGCGACGATGCAGGGGAACTCTGCGGTGGCGAGCTTCTACGGAATCACCCTCCTTCCCGGAACAAACACCCTGGTGGCCCTGGCAGAGGATGGAGTGGGACAGGAGAGCGACCCGGTCTCCATCGAGGTTACCCTGAACGTCGATGCGCCGAGAATTGAATGGGTGAATCCGGCAAAGGACCTCATCACCCCCATCGAACCGGTGACCATCACCGGACGGGTCAAGAACCCCATCAGCGGCACCCTCCTCAACGATGCAACAGTTACCCTGAAGGTTCAGGGAATCGCAGTCGAAACCCAATCCACCGGGGTTGCGGGAGAGTATGACTTCGTCCTCTCCGGGCTGGCCCCCAATCAGCCCACGATCGTACAGTTGTCTGCGACCCATCCCACCCTCTCGCAGCAGGGATTCTCCGACATCCGTCGAGTCACCCTCAAGGACAACGCTCCCCTCGTGGAAATCGTCACCCCCGTTGACAACGCCGTCTTCAATCTGGCGAACCCCGCTTGCGTCACCGGAGTCCCTGGATGCCGAACCCAGGTCACCGCACAAACCACCAACGTGGAAGATGAGTCGCAAGCGACTCTCACCGCCGACTGCGGGGGAACCGTCCTTACTTACAATGCAGAGGTAAGCGGAGGCACTGCCGTCTTCCCAGCCGTGAACCTGCCCGACAACAGCCAGTGCGCCCTGACGGTCACCGTGGTGGACCTGGCAGGACAGTCGGCGACATCGGCACCCGCAGACGTCACGGTGGATCGAACGCCGCCACACGTGTGCTCCTTCTCCGGGTATGTCGCCAACCTCCTCCCCGTGGGTCTGGACGAAGACCCTGCAGAGGGATACCAGTACAGCATCGAGGTGCTTGCTTCGAGCCTCAAGGTCGGAGACACATTGGTGCTCACCATTGATGACTTGCTGGGGACCACGGAGGAATTGACCATCACCGTGGACGCAAACGTCCCAGACAATCAATGCAAAACCCTGACCTTCCCGCAGTTCACATTCCAGGAGGCGTCCTATATCCTCACGGCGACGGCCACGGATGCAGCGGGAAACCAGGATGATTTCTCCAAGACTGTTCAGTTCTTCCTCACAACAGAGAACGTGCGAATCGACAGCGCTTCTTATGTCCCTGACCAGGCCTGCAGCACCACCACCGAATGTGGAATCGGGGTCTGCACGGACGTCTCCGGAGTGCGTAGATGTGTGACTCCATGGGGCGACGCCGCTCGAATCATCAATGCGTACAGCGCCCCTGTTCCCCTCTTCGATGGGGAAGACAACATCCGACTGTGCAGCGATGCTCCGGGGCTCACCGGGGGCATCTGCAACTACACCGCAGAGGGCACCTTCCGAATCATCAAGACCCTCAGCACCAATGGCGGCCCAGCCAGCCTCGAGTTGACGAAGGCAGAGGTGAATGCGCTACCCCAGGGGATCCACAAGATCTTCGTGGAAGCTCGCAGAAGTGACAACAACCAGTGGCTCTCCTCCATGGAAAGCGGCATTCAGACCGCTCGCTACCGAACCGTCCTCGTGGACACCGTGCCCCCGGTTCTCAGCGACATCGTCTTCTCCTCGGACTCCCTGCCCCCCTCGGGTACCCTCAACGCTGCCGAAGATGACGCGGCGGTGAGCGGACGTTTCAACTTCACATTCCTGGTGCAAGCAACCGTGGATGGCTCCGTGGACGTTACAGTGGATGGCGTCAACGCCGGCTCCTTCCCCTTCCAGGGCTCTCTCCTGGAGACTCCTTTGGATCTCCCCGAAGGGCTGGTAGAGATTTGCGGCTACGCCCATGACATCGTCGGCAACCCAGCGGAAGCATATTGCGAATCTGCAATCGTGGACACCGTGCTCCCCACCCTCAGTTTCGTCAAACCGACCACGTCTCCTCTCCTCGCCAACTCGTCCCCGGATGTGCAACTGACCACCTCCGAGGCCAACTCAATGGTGACCCTCGATCGCCTCATCTCCAGCACCTGGGTTCTCCTCTCCGAGCAACAGGCCGACAACGCCGGCAGTGTGCTTTTCACCGGAGCCCTCAACTCGGATGGCCAGTACACACTGCGAGCCAGCGTCAGCGACGACGCCGGCAACATTCGTGAACGTGCTACCACCCCGGCCACCATTCTCGTGGACCGGACCGCACCTGAAGTCACCAACCTGGTCCCGGCATCGGGAACCATCTTCAGCCAAACTGATGACGCCGATGCGATCCTCGGGGGATTCCAGCTCGATTTGGGCTTCACCGCAACCGGGGCAGACTCGGTCACCGTGCAGACCCAACGATGCGACGCCACCTGGACAAACTGCGAAGAGGCCATCAACAAGCCCCTCGTCAGTGGAGGATTCATCTCCACAACCCAGTTCGAGGGTCGAATCACCATCACCAACCTCGTCTCCGATGTGGAGCACCGCAGACTTCTGCTGCAAGTTCGAGACGTCAACGGAAACCAGACGGTAGTGGAAGCCCAATTGCAGTTCGTCACAGGAACCTGCACGGTGACCCTCTTTGGACTCTCGGATTCCGGCTTCATCAACAACGAACACTGCCCCACCCCAGGGACCGACTGCGCCACAGCTACGGTGAATGTCGGTGCGGTACCTGTAGGCAATTGCACCACCGGTGACACCATCGTCCTCTACGTGGATGGAACCGAAAGTGGAACCACAACGGACCTGTCGGGGAGCGCCACGCAATTCACCTTCGACATCTCCCACGGCGCAACGGCAGCGGTGGAAGCCCGCCTGCTCATGGGCACCACGGAGACTGGCATCACCTCCGGGGAAGTGGCCCTTCAAGCAGACCTGCAAGACCCGGTAATCACCTGGATCGAACCTGCGACCTCCACCTTCATCTGCAATCTCCAGGTGGATCAAACCGACGCCCTCGACGGGTGCCAGTTCGATGCCTCCGTCAGCGTCACCGACGACCAACTCACCGGTGGAGACATCTCGTTGCGCACCCGGGTAGGAGAGACCGACAACGTCCTCGCCTCTTTGGTGGCCACCAGCAACAGCTACGACGCCATCTTCAACGGTGCCACAGCCGACCACGGCGTCACCGGTCTGTTGGTCGCTCGAGGCCTGGACGTGGCTGGCAACATGGCCGAAGCCACACGGGAACTCGAGGTGGACATCGTCCCGCCCAGTGCAGTGGCCCTCAATGCCATCGACCCGGAGACTGACGTCAACCGCCGACGACCCGAGGTTCGACTGACCTGGACTGCGGTGGGGGATGACGGAAACACCAACGGCGCCGTATCTCACTACATCGTCCGATACAGCCAAACCCCAATCACCGAGGCAAACTTCGACTCTGCTTGCGATCCGGAGGAGATCACCTCCACGGGTCCTCCCCCCGTTCCCGGAGAACCCGCCGGTTTGGAATCCTATGACGTCAACGGCCCCGACTTCCGGGCTCCGTCGGCATGCCGATTCATCATGCAAGCGGACAATCAGACCTTCTACTACTTCGCCGTTCGAGCGGTGGACGACGTGGGGAACGAATCTCCCATCGAAGCGGGAACAGTGGTTTCCACAAACGAATTGCAACTGCGCTACACCAAAATCGACCGAGGGACGTCGCCGGCCCTGGTTTTGGGTCAATACGTCTTTGATATCGGCGATATCGACGGGGACGGATACAGCGAAGCCGTCGTTGCGGGGGATACCAACGTGGGTGGATTCTGCATCGTGAGAGGACTCGCGGCCCCCGAGAGCGTTATCGACGTCTCTACGGCCTCCACCGATCGAGTGTGCTGCTACGCCGAGTCGTACTTCAACGGGGAAGGAACCTTGAT
>CALFHQ010000782.1 GCA_937876385.1 uncultured Pseudomonadota bacterium | reverse complement strand
GTCCAAAGGACTGGATGCAGAAGGATGCGGTGCAAGTTCCAACGCTTGCGGCCATGCGGAGGGCCTCTGGTGTGACCTGGTCCAGGCGTGCAATGGCCGCGACCATGCCACCGGCGAAGGTGTCTCCGGCTCCGGTGGGGTCGATGACATTGCGCAAGGGGAGTGCTGGGGCGGCATAGACATCGTCCTTCGAAAAGATGATGGCGCCGTGTTCTCCCTTTTTGATGACGGAGATGGGGGTTCCGTGGTCTGCAATCCACTGCGCTGCGTCTGGGAGGCTTCGGTAGCCGGTGAGGTCAAACGCTTCGCTGTCGTTGAGGAACAGCGCATCGATCTTCGGGAGGAGGCGAAGGAGGCTCTCTCGTTTTCCGTGGATCCAGAAGTTCATGGTGTCACAGGCGACCCACTTGGGGGCTGTGCACTGCTGCAAAACGGCGTTTTGCAGGTCGGGGTCGATGTTGGCCAGAAAGACGTAGGGGACGTTTTTGTAGCTCTCTGGCAGCTTCGGTTGGAAGTCGGCGAAGACGTTGAGATTGGTGAAGAGGGTCTCTCGGTCTTTGAGGTGTTTGTCGTATACGCCACCCCAGCGGAAGGTCTCCCCTGTGGCGGTTTCGAGTCCATCGAGGTTGACGTTTCTGCTTTCCAGGAGGGTGCGGTGTTGGGGTTTGAAGTCGTCCCCGACCACGGCCACGACGCCGGTGGGCACTAGAACGGAAGAGGCGATGGAGAAGTAGGTAGCGGATCCTCCCAAGACGTCCTTTTCGTCCTGGGTGGGGGTCTTGATGGAGTCGTAGGCAACAGAGCCTACCACCACGAGATTTGGTGCGGTCATCGGCAAAATCCTCCGATTAGTCGTTTTGTTCGTCCAGGAGCAGGGCGAGCCGGGCTCGCGTTGCTTCCGGGATTGCTTCTGGGCTGGTGATCACTGCGTCCTTCACCGTTGTCTGACAGGTGCAGGTGCACTGGGGCAACGTTTGGGCGAGCTGGACCAGGGTCTTTCTGGCCTTCTCGATATTCTTCTTCATGACGGCGATGACCCCTTCCACGGTGACGCTGTCATGGCCTTCGTACCAGCAATCGTAGTCAGTGGCGAGGGCGAGGGTGGCGTAACACAGGGACGCTTCTCGAGCCAACCTGGCCTCGGGCATGGCGGTCATTCCCACGAGATGGGCATCCCAGCTTCGGTACAAGAAGGATTCGGCGCGGGTGGAGAATTGGGGGCCTTCGATGACTACGAGGGTTCCCCCGTCGTGAACCACGGCACCGCTTGCAACGGCGGCTTTTCTCACTTCGTCGGCGAAGGTGTCACAGTATGGAGAGGCCATGGGAACGTGAACGACGATTCCGTCCCCGAAGAAGGTGAAGGGTCTGTTGCCTCGGGTTCGGTCGATGATTTGGTCGGGAACCACCAGGTGTCCCGGCTCGATTTCTTCTTTGAGGCTGCCCACGGCACTGATGCTCAGCAGGTGAGTGACCCCCAACTGTTTCATGGCATGGACGTTTGCTCGATAGGGGACTTCGCTGGGTGTGAAGCGGTGTCCCTGGCCGTGACGCGCCAGAAAATACACCTTCTGGTCGGCGATGGTTCCCCCCACGATGGGGGCTGACGGAGGACCAAAAGGGGTATCGAGTTCGAGGGTCTCTTTTCCCTGGATTTCGGCAACGTCGTACAGTCCGCTGCCGCCGATAACACCCAGAACAGGTCGCTTCTTGCTCATTAGAACTGACTCCCAAGGTGGAGAAGGATTGCCGCTTCCAGTGGCCAACGGGGCACCAATGAGTTGGGCCTAGACCTCTTTGTATTTGGCTGGAATTTTCTCTGGATCATATTCGTATCCGTCAGGCTTGACGCACAGAACGTGACCGGCTGCTCTCCGAACCACGCGTTCGGTGGTGCTCCCCATGAGGAGTTCCTTGAAACTGGTCTGGCCGTGGCTCCCCATGACGATGAGGTCCGACCCGATTTCGGAGGCGTACCGGAGGATCTCCTTCCAAGGCTTTCCGCCGCGGATGTCCACATGAACCCTTCTTCGGTCCACTTCAGCCAGTCCGGCTCGCTCAAAGAGTTCGTTCACGCGGCGTCGAACGCCCCCTTCGACCTGGGCCACTTCGTCGGTATGGGATTCCACTTTGGACGAGGAGTCGAAGGTGTCAAGCGGCTCCATTACGTGCAACACGTAAGTGTCAGCGTCAAAGACTTTGGCGTACTTGAGTGCCAGGTAGAAGGATTTTCGTGACGTATCCGAAAAATCGATCGGAACAAGAATGCTCTTGTATTTCAGCTCGACGTTCATCATGCCCTCCGTGGCTGATTCATTCCACCAGGGAGAATAAGTCATTGAAGCCGGATTGTCGAGGTTCAATTGCCTCTACTCCATCTCCTGGATATGTCTCAGGTGGGAGACGATGGTGTGTGCGTCGAGTTCCGTCGCTGTGCAATATCCCATGGCGTTGATGGGGCAGGGTGTCTGGCTGGGTTGGGCGTCTTGGGTCGTGACGCACAATATGGGGGGCCGCCGATTGCGGGGAAGCTTTGTCAGGACGGCTTTGTGGGAAGGAACGTCCAGGGTGCGAGAGTCCAGGTAGAGGAGGTCGAAGCGGCGGCTCAAGAGCCCCTCTTCCAGCCCCGCAGCGTCGTTGAAGAACTCCACGTGATGTCCATCTCGACGCAGTTGGGGAGCGAGGCTGCTTGCGAGACTGTCATCCCGGGTGGAGAAGGCGATGCGCCCCAGCGGTAGCAGGAAGTCTGCGTTGGGGTCAGCAGGCTCACCAGCCAGAGGCAGTGCAATTCGCACCTCGACTCCCCGTGTGGGGCGATTTCGAATCTCGATGGTGCCTCCGTACTGATGGGCGATTCGGGATGCAATGGTGAGTCCCAAGCCCATGTTCTCCCGGCTCCCTCCGCCGAGCTTCCCACGGAGGGTGACGAAGGGGTGGAAGAGGGTGTCGATGACTTCTGCCGGGATCCCGGAGCCGTTATCCTGGAAGGTGAATTTGACCTTGTTCGGGGTGGGATGGACAACGATGTTGAGCCGCCGGTCCTCCGCCGATTCCAGCGCTTCCATCGCGTTGACCAGTACTTGAAGGAAGAGCTGAGCCAATTCGGCTCGGTCCACAGCAACCCGAATGGGTTCGTCGGTGAGCCGCAGGTCCAGGGTGATGTGCTGCTTCTCGAATTTTCTCGCCAGAATGGCCAGGAGGTCTTCCAGGATGTCCTGGGGATTGAGTGTGGTCAACTCTTTGTTGTGTTGTGAGATGTCGAGCAGTCGGTGGGTGATGGTCTTGCCTCGGTCAACGAGGCGCAGAACCTTCTCCAGGTCCTCTGCGCTTTGCTTTGGCAACTGCGACTCCTCGGACACCAGTTCGATGAGCCCCATGATTCCGGCGTTGAGATTGTTGAACTCGTGTGCGACACCGGCGGCGAGGGTTCCGATGGCCGAGAGGCGGCTTGT
>CALFHQ010000781.1 GCA_937876385.1 uncultured Pseudomonadota bacterium | reverse complement strand
AAACTTCCCAAGTCGGTCAAGAGGTCGAATCCCGTGTTGCGTTTCGCCTCTTTCAGCATCAAGTCCACCTGCTCCTGCATCTGGACGAACATCTGGGCCACATCCGCCCTCTTCTGGATGACCTTGAGCTGCTTGACCTCCTCGACCAGGGCAAACAGCCCATTCAGAGATACCTCGACGTTTCCGTGTACAGCCACGTCAGCATCCGAGAGAACGTATTCAAGAGCCTCATTGGCAGTATCCCGAGGAGCCGTCGTTGCCACCGGTCCCCCAGTCACCAGCCCACCCAGGAGTCCCAGAATCAGTACCAATTCGCCCATTCCAAACATTGCCATTGCCATGCCTCAATCTCGGGTTGCCATCGCCGGCATTGTAGGACGTCGAGAGTGCACAATCAACCTTGCAACAGCTCGGCAGTCCGTTCCCTCCAAAATCCCGTCACGGGGCGGTCGAACAAGCCTTTCCCACGCCTGCCTTGACTCTCCGGCCCATCGGGGGCATCCTCTGTTCTCAGATTCAGCATCCAAGGAGACCTCTCATGCACATTCGAACGTTATCAGTCGGTTTGGCCCTGTTTGCCCTCACGGTTCTGGCGCAAGCGACCCCTGCCTTCGCTGCGGAACCGGGGCGACGGATTTGCGGAAGTACCACCCTCCAACAGTTGGTGCCCTACGAGGTGCAACCGTGGCACGGCCCCATGAATCTGCGCCGTGAAGCCCCCAAGGTGGGAGATACGCGGGCATTCTGGACCTACGATCTGTCGGTGATGCCCCCGGAAAACGTTACGGTTCAAAGCACCTGCAGAGCCGTCACCGACGACGTCGCCATCTGGGTCGCCGACGACCAGTGGAAGAGCACCGTCCAGGCATCGGACATCAATACCCTCCTGGCGGCCCTGGCCGATTCCACCCCCCGATTCGCTGACTCGGGACTCGTGGCCAACGACGTGGACCTCTTCGGGGAGCCCCCGACCTTCTCCGACGGAGATCCCCGCCTCACCGTCCTGGTCTATCCAATCCCCGGTTACAAGGGATACCTCTTTGACGGCTTCTTCCGTCGAGAGGATCTCGCCCCCTTCGTCCCCGGCTGTGAAAACAACCCCATGACGTACTGCTCCAACGAACTCGCCATGATCCACGTCAACAGCGAGGACGTGGCCTCCGAGTACATGCAGGGGGTCATCGCCCACGAATTCGAACACCTCATTCATTACGGGCACAGCA
This sequence comes from uncultured Pseudomonadota bacterium, assembly GCA_937876385.1. Lineage (GTDB taxonomy): Bacteria > Myxococcota_A > UBA9042 > CAIXZC01 > CAIXZC01 > CALFHQ01. The sequence goes on along the minus strand of CALFHQ010000781.1, from coordinate 2,231 downwards.
GCAACGAGGAAATCTGGCTGGACGAATCCCTCGCCGAGCTTGCCATGGTCTACAGTGGCTACACGGATCCGGGCAACCTCGAATACTATGCCCAGCATCCAGACTCCTCTCTCATCGTGGAAGCCCCGGTGGACTACGGAGCTTGCCTTCTCTTCGGCGCTTACCTCTTTGAGCGTCTTGGCCGAGAAGGCATCCGCACCCTCATCGAGGACGCTGCCACAGGAGTTCAATCGATTCAGAACTACCTCGCCACGACCCTCACCTTCGGGCAGTTCTTTGGCCAGTGGAGCGCGGCAATCCTCGCAGGCAACCCCGACCTGGACGAGGGGCAGTTCGGATTCACTCTCATGGCACCGCCGGAAATGAGCGGAACCCAGATCAGCTCGGCACCCAAGGAAGAAACCGTCACCGTCAACGCCTCGGCCATGCGGTTTTTCTACGCTTCGTTGAACGCCCCGGGCGCAGGCTGGGTTTTGAACGTCACCTGCACCGACGTCGATTCCGATGCCACTTGCTGGTATGTCGGTGAAGAGGGAGGAGAGGTGCGTCAGATTCTTACGGGCCAGACCCTTACCATCACCCCCATGGGCGATACCGTGACTTTCTCTGTGGCAATGGCCAATGCCTCCCAGACTCCCCGAGAGCTCACCCTCGCAGTGGAATGGCGGGTCGAGCAAACCGAAGAGCCCGCTGTCGAAGCGGTGGAAGCGGTGGAAGACGAAGTGGACATTCAAGATGAGCCCGACGCCTTCGTGGAAGAAACAATCAGCGAGGACCTCGTCACCAATGACGCGGAAGATTTCGACGATGTTACCCCCACCGAGAAGAAGGATGGAGGCAGTGACGGCTGCTCCGCATCTCCTTTCACTCCGGCCACCCATTCCATCCCCTGGATCCTCCTCCTGGCACTCCTCGCCATGGCAGCCCTACGCCCCGCAAGGGACTGAGAAGGCGCCCGCAGCAGGCTATTTCAGGTGATTCTAAGCGATTTCAGGTGTCCGACGACCCATCCCCAAAGGGCACCAGGCTATCCCAAAGGACCAGTTGTTCTGCGGTCTTCCGGGAACGCTTGTTCTGGTAGAGTTCGTGGTCGGCTCGTTTGAGGAGGGAGTCCAGGGACTCGCTTCGGTTGGAAGCGTAGCTGGCAAACCCCAGACTGATGGACAATTCAAAGCGGTTTCCGCCGGTGAGATTGAACTGACGAACGGCGCTCTCCACTCGACGCTTCAAGTCGTGTCGAATCCGGGAAGAAGACGAATCGGTGAGTGCAGCGAACTCATCGCCACCCAACCTTCCCAGCACATCAGAGCGCCGAAAGGCTTGCTGCATGAATCGCGCCGCAGCTTGAATGGCGACGTCTCCCGCTTCGTGACCGTATGTGTCGTTGATCAGTTTGAGGCCATCCAGGTCAGCGAAGACGAGGAGCACGTCCAAACTGGCCTTGTGGGCCTGCCGCAGTCTCCTGCGAGAGTGGACCATGAAGCCGCGGCGGTTAAGAAGACCGGTGAGGTCATCTACCTGGCTCTGCCGACGCAGCTCGGCCTCCAACTCCTTGTGGCGCTGAATGTCTCGAACGGTCACAAGAATTGTAAGCCCCTGGCCAATTTCGAAGGGAGATGTGGTGATCTCGACGGGGGTTCCGGCGTGCCGTCCAGCGATGATCTTTCCCTCCCACGTCTTCGCCAATCGGAGGGATTCGAAATCGAACGGTTCCACCCCGGTTCCGGGCATTCCTCCGGAGAGTTGCTCGGAAATGTCGAGGCAACCGGTGGGTTCGTCTCCGATTCCCAGCAAGGCCTGTGCGGAGGGATTGGCATCCTGAATCATCCCGGATTCGTTAACCAGAACCAAGGCATCGGTGGAAGCCTGAAAGACCGTGTGCCAGAGCTTTCTGGAGCGACGCAGCGACTGCTCGGCGTTTTGAAGTCTTAGAATTCCTCGAAGACGACGGGCCACGTTAGAGGGGCGGAGGGGGGCCGTTAGATAGTCATCCGGCGGAAGAAGCTGTTCCAACCGGCCCTCGAAGGCTGCAGAGTCGGAATCCATGAGGTAGACCACAATCACCGGGGATCTCTGCAGGTGCGCCAGGAGAAGCCCTGCCTGCTCGTGCTCATCCAGAAGCAATCGTCCCGAAAGCAGCACCATGTTGGGGGGATCTTGAATCAGCCGGGTGTGACAATCGGTGAGATTTTCCATGGCAGTGATGCCACACCCCATCCCGTTCAATACGT
>CALFHQ010000780.1 GCA_937876385.1 uncultured Pseudomonadota bacterium | reverse complement strand
CGCAAGTCATGTTCAAGTCGATGTAGTCGAACTCGGTGACCACTGCCTTCTCCGTCACGGCGCCATCTACGAAGTCTTCGTAGGCAATCTGGAGCCCGGTAGCGTGGCAACCGGCGCAGTTTCTGGACAGCGTGTTGCTGGGTGGGCACCAATGGCTCGGGCTCTTCTGCCAGAACTTGGGAGTTCCAACGAAGCTGTCAGCGGACGCTACGGCGGTGGTGTCGTCTTCTCGTGCATCCTGGTAGACGTACACCGGCATGTAAGCAACATAGTCCTGCTTTGCCTTTGCAATCGGAACGTTGTGCGCGGCCATCCAGTCCACCAGGTACGGTACGTCCTGAACGCGAGCCAGGAAGCGCTGCTTCCCTTCGCCAAAGTTGGGGTGATTGTCGGGAATGTTGTGGTTGGGATCGAGGTAGCCTTCACCCCAGTTTCCCTGGCCACCGATGGTTCCGCCAATGGGGATCCATACGGCAGTATTGTCGTCTTCACAATCCAGGTCGTCGGCAGTCAATGTGACTCCGGCGGCCTGTTCGGCGTAGAATTTGAAGAGGTACTGTCGTCCCTCGGTTTCGTCACGGGTGCACAATGCCAAGTTGACAAGGCCCTCACCGTCGGAGGGGTCTTGCACCATCAGCAGGTTGCCAGACGGGCTCAGGGGCAGGACCTTTTCGTCGGGCTCCGGCCACATCTCCGGGTAGATCAACTGGTCGGTTCCCTCACTCACAAATCGAGAGTGCGCGGCCTCTCCCAATCCCGCGAGAATCTCGGGGTGCATAGTGGCGTGGCAAGAGGCGCAAGAGGCTCCCCCAACCCAGGTAGCCGTGGCGCTCGGGCGTCCGGACAACACGATCTCGATGTCTGTCATCACAGTGCCGGAAGCAGCGAAGATGGCTCGACGAGTGCCACCGTCAACAAACGCGTCGCTGGGGGTCTGAACGTACAGGAATACGAAGTCGTTGGGCAACCCCGACAACTCGAAAGAACCGTCTGCGGCAGTGACTGTGGAAACGTCAAAGCCTTCGGCCCATACAGTGGCGCCTTCCACGCCATCGCCAGACCCGTCCACAACGGTACCCTGGAACACGGCCGGGACAACCGACGGATCGGTTCCCAGTGCAACGGCCACGTTGGTGGTCGCGCCGCCGGCAACACCCACCATCAAAGTCACAGACAAGCTTCCGCCATCCGTAACAGTGAGTGTGTACGCGCCAATGGGGACGTCAACCAGGGCGAATTCGCCCTGAGCATCCGTGGTAACGGTTGAACTCTCAGGAGCGGTCGTCACCGTGATGCCGGCCAGGGCGTTGCCGTCCATGTCCACTACGGAGCCGGCGATGGACCCAGTGGTCAGGGCGTCGGTTCCCTGGTCCCCGGTGTCTCCCTTGTCTCCGGTGTCTCCTTTGTCGCCCGGGTCGCCCGGGTCGCCCTTGTCGCCCTTGTCGCCCTTGTCGCCCAGGTCACCTTTGTCTCCCTTGTCCCCTGTGTCTCCTTTCTCTCCGTCGATGCCGGCAGTTCCTTCCGGCCCTTCGGGTCCGTCCGTTCCGCCGCAGCCTGCAAAGGCTAGAAGGAGCAGCACGCACAAAATCACTCGAACTTTTCTCATCGGTTTCCCCTCCGGTAACAGGTTGTCCTTCAACCAGTCTTAGTTTTGATGTGAATATAGGCGAATGTGGCAATATGGACAAGAGGAAAAGTGCTGTGTCCGAATCTTGAGAGTCTGGCTCATGCAGGGTGATCACATTTGGGCCGCTGACGGTTTCCTTCCTCGCAACGAAAGGGGAGGAAGGAATGTGCAAGCGACTCAGTGGCACGGTTTTGGCTGTTCTGTTGGTTTTCGGCGGCTTATCTGGCTGCAGTTTGGAGGGTCGCGAAGCGGTGGACGGGTGTCCGGAACTCGTCGCCTACGACGTGACTCGGCAGGTAGACTCTCTTGTGTCCGATGGCTTTGATGCCATCGACGAGCGCCACGATTCTGCAGAAGAAGAGATCCCACGGGTCGAACCGGCTTGCATTGAGGTGAACCCTCCGGAAGTGAACTTCGGCGGCAAGAAGTGCGGCGAAGAAGCTCCTCAGGAAGTCAGGATCCGCTCCTGCAACGAGACCCCGTTGGAAATTTACGGCATCCGAGTGAAAGAAGGCTCTTCCCCGGACTTCGGCGTTGTGCTGACCAACTACAATGGTGAGGAACTCCTTGACCACGAGCCCACCGAGGAAGATCCAGTGGTCATTCCAAATGGAAGCGAGGTGTCCATCATTGTGACGTTCATTCCCCACGACTTCAACGAGTTGGACGACAACAGCAACGTGATTCTCGATGAAGGGGACCTCGTCATCACGACCAACTCCTCGCAGACAAACAAGGAAATTCACCTGTCGGGTGCCAGCTTTTGCATGGAGTGCGCCACGGCAGTGATCAAATGCGCAGAAGGGGACGAAGTAGTTCCGCAGACGGTGCTTCATCTGTCTGGTGATGAAAGCTATCCCGGGTGCTTCGAGATCGAGAAGTGGGAGTGGAGTGTAGAGCAGCCGGTTGGTTCTCAGTCGGTGTTTGTGCCTTCCCACACCGTCCCGAATCCCACCTTCGAGGCTAACGTGGCGGGTTCTTACCTGTTCGTGTTGGACGTTTGGGATGGGGGCGGCGTGCGCTCTTGCATCCCGGCGGCCTACGAAGTCCTCGTGATTCCCTGCGAAGCGATTCACATCGAGTTGCTGTGGAACACTCCGGAGGATACCGACGAATCAGACACAGGCCCCGAAGTCGGCTCTGACCTCGACCTTCACTTCCTGCATCCGTGGGCTTCCGGTCCCGACCTGGATTTAGATGGCGAACCCGACGGCTGGTTCGACAACCTCTTTGACTGCTTCTGGCATCGCCCTCACCCCAACTGGGGCAGCTACGACCCGGCCATCAAC
>CALFHQ010000779.1 GCA_937876385.1 uncultured Pseudomonadota bacterium | reverse complement strand
CCACCGAGTGCCGGCACGAAAGCTCGTGGAGATTCCTCATGGGACAACCTTGCGAGAGCGAGGAGACGGTGCAGCCCTGCGGTCCCGCCTGGGCATCCCCCCAGATGCGCCGGTGCTCCTCTCTTTTGGTTTCATCCACGTGCAGAAGTTCGTGCACATCCTCATTCCAATGATGCGGCATTTGCTGCGCCGGATTCCCGACGCCGTGCTCCTCGTCGTGGGAGAGGTGGCCGGGAATCTCTGGTACAACCGGCTGTATATGAATGAGATGCGCCGCCAGGTTCGAAAGCACGGCTTGGAAAAGAACGTCATCTTGAACGACCAGTACGTTCCCGGCAACGAGGTGGAGGAATACTACGACCTGGCCGATGTGGCGCTGTTGCCATACCTGCAAGGTTACGGATCAGCCTCTGGTGCCGCCCACCAAGCTGTGGCCGCGGGATGCCCACTCATCTGCTCCAACAGCCCGAAGTTCGACGATATCGGCCGCTATGTGTCTCCAGACCTTCTCATCTCCCCCTTGAGACCAAAGCTCTGGGCGGAAGAGGCGGTTCGTCTGCTCTCCGACCACGCCTATCGGCAGAAGATTCTTGCATCGGAAGCGGAGTACGCCCACCGATCAAGCTGGCCCGTCGTGGCCAAAGCCCACGTGGACTTCTACAAAGGTCTTCTGGAGAACAACTAAACAGGAACTTGTTGATTCCTAGAACCAGAGGGTCAACACCGCTTCGACTTGACCGATGGGGTCAGTGGCCAGCCGGTTTGCCGACGCATTGACCAGGGCAGAAGCGGCCTTTCCCGGGAACAGTGCAGATCCAACCACATCAAAGGAGAGGAATTCCTTGAAGTAGAACTCAACGTGGAGGTCTGTTTCCACCCCAACGAAGCGATTTCCAAGGGCGTTCTCGGGGTTCAGCACGAAGGCCGTTCCCACCGTGACCTGGGGGCGGAAGAACCCGAAGGCATCAAGGCCCAGAGTGATGTCCGAGACGGACAGCCCAGGTCGAATGACGTAGAACTTTCCCTCGTCCCCCTGTCGCCGCTCTGCCAGACGCTCGTCGAGGTTTCCCCCTCGGTCTCTCAGCTCGTCTTCGGTGAGGAGAAGGGTGCGGCTGCGACTCTTGCCCGAGTAGAACCAAGCGCCGTTGAAGTCGTTGCCGTCGTGGTCGTCGTCGCCGCTCAAAAACAGGGTGTTGAGTCGCAGCAGGAAGGCCAGCTTGTAGTCCAGTCTGACCCTCCAATCGAGGGTTCCCTGTGCACTCCACGCTATCGTCAGTTCGTCCCCGTTGGCAGCACGCCCCTGGGTGTTTCCGACTTGAAGGTTTGCATCGATGATGAACTTCATGTCCTCGAAGTCCCCCATCAACTGGGCGGTGAAGACCCCCAGGTCGAGGGGTTGGCGAACAACCTGTGTGTCGTGCATGCCCCAAGCGGAGAAGGTCCAGGTCACCAGGTCCACCGGAAGCTCCAGCCGGGCTCCATAAACGAAGGTGTCGGAGTTGAAATTGTTGGTGTCGTAGTTCACCCCTTCATACGTCTGGTCTGGAACCTGAGCCGCCGTTAGGGTTACGCTGCCCCAGCGGAAATGCCCGGAGAGGTTTGCGGCCCCCAGCCAGTGGCCCAAGAACAGTCCCGAAGGGTCGAAGAGTTGCTCGTAGCCGGCTCTGAAGCCCAACGTCCCATCAAAGAAGCGCCCCTCGGTGTAGAGTTGGCGGATGGCCATTCGAAAGGAGCTGTCAGAGGCCGTGTCATATTGGTCAGCATCGTTGGCGGACCAGAGATTCAGTCCGACTTCGGTTTCCCAGACGATTCGCAACTCTCGAGTGGGTCGAATTTCGAGGCGGGGAGCGATGAAGGTTCCCAACACACCGCTGTCTTGCCCCTGCTCGTTGTAGTAGGGCGCCGTTCGGTCGAAGTCTCGGTCGTTTCTCCACAAGAAGAGATTCTGCATCCGCCCCTCGAAGAGAAGCCGGCCATCTCGAGACCCGATCCCGGTCTCTTCATAGCCCTCGGAGGACTGCCACGCTGCCTCCTCAGCCAGTGCGCTCAGTGGGGTAACAAGGAGCAGAGCGAATAGTATCCACAGGTGTCTTCGCATTGTGTTCTCCTTATCGTCCCGTCACGACATCGCCGTCGTGGATGAAGTAGTCCCAGCTATCGTCGTTCTGCCCCTCGATGGGGGGGCGAATCACCACCTTGTGCTGCCAGCCCGGTTCGTCCCGCTGGGGATAGTAGTAAAGCCAGCGAGATTCCAGGTCCCACACGGCGTATCCATCCGACAGCCACACATAGAAACCATCGGGGTAGGGAAGCTCGGGGACGAAGAGGATCGAGGGGGCGTCGGTTTCCTTGCTCTCGAAGACGACTTCAAACTCGTGCTCGGCGTTGAGAATCCCCTTGGCCGGGTCGAAGTAATGAAGGTCCGAATAGAAATGAGTCGAAACCAGCTTCCCGGAGAGAGCCCGGGCGTAGGGCCTCACAAATGCCTGGTGCCCTCGAGGAACGACCACCCCCGGGGGACTGTCAACCGACACGACGTAGGCGTCTGGAAGGGTCTCAGGAACGGATTCGCAGCGATCAGGTTCGAGGTCGCAGCGAATGAACTCCACGAGAGAGAAATCTTCGTGATCCCACCAGTCGCCGTACTTCGGGTGTGCGTCGGGGGTGTAGACCCACACCATGCTGCTTGCCAGGAGCTCTTCTAGAGCTTCGTAGTAGTTGTCGAGAATCTGAGTGCTGATGAGATACTCCTTGGCCCTCGACTGGATGGTCCCGTTGGGGCAGATGGCCTCGCCAACGTTGCAGACGGCGGACAGGAATCCACTATCCAGGGAACGACAGAACTTCAGCATCTCCTCGCATGGCTCCTCGATGTCGAGGTAGCGGTAGTTCCAATAGGTGCCGAACTCTGCCAGGACAAAGGGGGCGTTGTCGTAAGCGAACGCAGCGTTGGCCTTCTTCTCAAGGATGGCTGGTTTGTAATCTCGGAAGTTGTACTCGTCCTCGGCGAAGGTTCGAGAAGGCATGTTCAAGCCGATCATAGGATAGATGTCCGGGTACCAGTGCGGTGACCAAACGAACGAGACCTCCCCGTGACGCTCCTCGAAGCCGTCGGGAAGGTCGATGTCCGGGGTGGTGGCATACTGAAGGTATTGCCCCCCTACGCCCCCGCCGCTTCCTCCGAGAATCATTTCAATGCCGTGCGCGGGTTCCAGCCAGAAACTCAGGCGGTTTTTGGGTGCATCCCCTTCGTCATAAACCTCTGCGATCCCCTGTCCAACGTACTCGTAGAGGGGTTCCAGGTGGTTCTTGTCCAGGTATGTGTTCAACCCGAATGCTGCCATGAGATCCATCCCGTACAGCCCCAGACGCTTTCTTGTGGCGTCGCTGTTGTCTGCCGGAAGCAGCTCCAGGTTCTCTTCCAGTAGCTGCTGGATCATGGCGCCGTAGGTCACGGAACCCAACATCCGAGGATTGCCCTCTTCGTCCAAGAGGAGGGAGTCCACGAGATCGCCCACCAGGGAAGGAGAGCCCAACTCCAGGTAAGCTTGAACCACTGCCATCAACACGTAGAATCCTGCGGGCTCGTTCAAGATGTCGTAGCCGATGACGTGAGGGTACCTCTTTCCAATGCGGGCAATCTCTTCCCATGCCCCTCGAAAGCCCCCTTGCAGGCATTCCTTGAGGTTCTTCACTTCGACGTAAGTGAATCCCTCGGACTCCAACTCCAGGGCCCGGGATTCGGCCTCCTCTCGAGTGTAGAAGGTCTCAATCTCCACCCCTCGCTCCATGTGATCGGCGGTTCCGTATTCCACAACCCTCCGGTCGGGAAACACCTCGTCCCCGGCGTAGAAGGAGCCAAAACAGATGTTCGTGGCAAGGGACACACCGTTGTTGATTCCCCACATCGTGAAGGGAAGGCCGTCCCATGTATCTTGAGAATCAAAGTCGTCCGGGGGAAGATAGGGCTCCATGGCGTCCAGTTGAGCCTCAATCTGTTGGGCCAGATCCACCGGAATCGTCGGCTCCTCGCCATCTGACAACGCCTGGAGTGCCACTTTCAGGGTCTGGAACAGCTTCGCACCAAGCGGACCGGTGTTCTGTTGGGCAGTGCCCAGGAACTTGTTCACCCCCCAATAGGGCGACTGGAAGTTTTTTTCGGGAAGGCAGACTCGGGTCGCCCAGAGGGGGGCACCGTCGCCGCTCACTCGGTGGCTGAATCCGGAGCGATACTTCCTGGCTCTCTCCTCCAGCGAATCGTCTTCAGTGATCCCCAATTGGGTGCGAGTTCGGTTGGGGAACAGGGACCACAGCATGTTCATGATGTCCCCTTTGGGGCAGCACTGCGCCTTGCGGTCGTCGGAGCATACGATGTCGGTGTGAACCACGCCGTCGGGGTCTATGGCCTTGTTGTTGACGTTGTATTCACAGCATTGCTGGCACACCGGCCATTCGCTGTACAGGGAGTAAAATACACGGCTCCAGATGTTCTCGTGGAGGTTTATCATCACGTAGATGCCGTTCTCCCCGGCCAGTTGCACCAGCTTGTCGAAGTACTCAAGGTATTCTGTGTCCGGTTGGAACTTCTTGTCTGGGTACACCGCCTCCCAGTTCCACATCAGCCGCACCGAGTTGAACCCCAGCGCCTTCATCTGCTTGAAGTAGGCGTCGGCCTTCTTCAAGCTGAAGGGGCGACCCACATAGGTGAAGGGACGTTTGACGCCGGCCTTCTGGGCGGCAACCTGGTCTCCCACATGGCCGTAGTAGGTTTCTGGAGTTTCGTCGGTCTGGGTGCCGTTGACCACCGGGACCTTGATGTTTCCGCCCAGGTTGATCCCCTTGAATTGCACGTAGCGTCCGACTCCATCCTTGAAGTAGGTCAGCGTCGTGACAATCGGGTACAAAGTTGAGTCAAAGATCGGCTTGTCCCCCTGGCATCCAGGGGCCAGGCCGAGAATCAAGGCGAGAAGGAGGAGACGTCGGCACAAGGATGACGACCGCATACAGAACCTCCGAATCAAAGCAGGTGACGAGGACGCAATCGGAACGATTGTCTTAGACGGGCAAAGCCTTTGCAAGCAAAACGAAGCAAATAGCCGCGCAGGCGTATTCGGGCACTCCGGGAACCACGATTGCAACAGCAGCAGTTTTCGATTGTTTGGCTCAGTTGCGAACGAGATGACCCTCGTTAGAAGCTGACACAACTGGTGAGACAGGTCTTAACGCCGACGTAGGGAATCTCGCAGCAGAGGAGGCCCTCGCCGCAGTCAGCGTCCACGTTGCAGTTGCAGACGTTGGCGAGGACATAACCCATGGCACCAACTTCCTGGCATTCCTGGCCGCCGCAGTCGGCGTTTGAGTCGCACGCTGAGAGGCACAAAGCGGTCCAGCCCATGATGTCCACGCAGTCCTGGCCGCCAACGCAGTCGGCTGTAGTGTCACAAGTCGGCATGTCGGGCTGTCCGCCACCACAATCGGCAGGGCAGTTGTACTGGTTCTCACCCTGGTCACAGGCTCCGTTGCCACAGTCCACGGGAGGATCAGGCTGGCAATCTTCGGGACAACTGAACTGCTCGCCCATCTGGCATTCCCCGTCGCCGCAGTTGTCTTGCTGGTTGCAATCCTGGGGGCAGTTCATGGGGTTTTCACCGTTTGAGCACTGGCCGTCTCCGCAGTAAGGTTCAACGGTGCCACAATCGTCTGGGCAGTTGTTGGGACCTTCGCCCGCTTCACACTCGCCGTTGCCACAAATGGGCCCGGTTCCGCCGCAGTCTTCGGCGCAGTTGTCGGCGTCTTCCCCAGTCTCACATTCACCGTTGCCACATACGGGGCCAACCACCAGACAGTCCTCGGGACAATCTTCCTCGGTCTCACCGGTCTCGCAGGTGCCGTTGCCGCATACCGGGCCAACATCTTCGCAGTCCTCAGGACAGGTCTCAAAGTTCTCGTCGTCTTCGCACACATCGTTGCCACAGAAGCTCGGGCACTTCCCACAGTCAGCCTGACACGTCTGGCAGTTCTCGTCTCCGTTGCAGGCAGCGTCTCCGCATAGCGGGGGGCATTTGCCACAGTCCACAGAGCAGATCTGGCAGTTTTCATCCTGGGAGCAGGTTCCGTCTCCACAACCGGCAGGGCATTCTCCGCAGTCCTCAGGACAGGTCTGGCAGTCTTCTCCATATTGGCACTGATCGTTTCCGCAACCGGTGGCAGCTTCACAGTCTTCGGGACAGGTCTCGTTGGATTCGGTCTCCTCACACACATCGTCGCCACAAATTGGGCCGCAGGAACCGCAGTCCACCGGACAGAAGGAGCAGTTCTCCCCCGCCTGGCACTCTTCGTCGCCGCACTCGTCACTGACGCAGTCGTCCGGGCAGGAAGTCTTGTCTTCCGAACCCTGGCAGATCCCGTCGCCACACTCCCCGTCACCGTCGCAGTCCTGGGGGCAGCTTCCGTCCGCTTCGTCCAACTGGCAAAGGCCGTCCCCGCAAACAGGGCCGACGAAGCAGTCCTGCGGGCAGGTCTGCACCGATTCGGATTTCTGACATTCTCCATCGCCACACTTCACAACGACATCGAGGAAAGTGTCTTCACTCGAGGGGATGTCGCCGTCGTCAAGGGTGTCTTTGGCATCCGGAAGCACCCCATCCTGGTCGATGGAAACCGTGTTGTCAGTGGAACCACAGGCAGCGGCGAGGATTGCCACTACTGCAAGTGTCGCCAGATAGCGAAGGGACACGCTGGAGAATCTTGTCGAACGATGCACCATGGTACTTACCCTCCCGGAGAATGCTGAATTGAGGGGCGCCAACAACAGTTGAAGGACTTCTCCTCTGGAACCCAAAGGAAAATACGCCAGAGGGGGGGGCCAAGTCAAATCAGAGTTGTGGAGGAGTAGAAGTTGCGTTGAAGAGGGGGCGTGCGTCCGGGGACGGTTGCTGGGAGATCAGTCGACGCCGTCGAGAACCTGACGCACTTTTTGCGCCAGGGTCATGGGGCTGTACGGCTTGGGCACAAAGTGCAAACCGGTGTCAATGACCCCATGGTGAGCGATGACGTTCTCGGTGTAACCCGACGTGAAGATGACCTTGAGGTCGGGTACCAGAGCCGAGAGCGAAGTAGCCAGCTCTTTGCCGTTCATCCCGGGCATCACGACGTCGGTGAGGAGGAGGTCGATTCGCTTTGGATCTTCTGCGAACAGCTTTTCCGCCTCCAGGCCATCGCAAGCCTCGATAACCTGATAGCCCAGGCGCCTCAGGATCTTCACACCGACGTCCCGGACCATCTGCTCGTCCTCCACCAGCAGGATGGTTTCGGACCCCGAAGGAATCGGATCCATGCTTTTGCTGCGCGCTGGGGGGGTGTTGGGCTGCTCGGCCACCACGGGGAGATACAGCTTGAAGGTCGTTCCCTGGTCTACCTCTGAGTACACTTCAATGGACCCGCCAGCCTGTCGAACAGTCCCGTAGGCGGTGGAGAGTCCCAGACCGGTGCCTTTGCCCTTGGGTTTGGTGGTGTAGAAGGGTTCGAAAATATGCTCCTTCACGTCTGCAGGGATCCCTTCTCCAGTATCGCTGACGGCCAGCATGACGTGTCGCCCCGGGAGTAGAATCGGGTGTGTCCTGCAGTATTCTTCGTCGAGGTCGACCAACCCGGTTTCGATGGTCAGTTTCCCCCCGTTGGGCATGGCGTCCCGGGAGTTTACCGCCAGGTTCACCAGAATCTGCTCGAATTGACCCGGATCCACCAGGACGCCGGGCATGGGGTTGCCGGCTCGAATGGTCAACTCGATATCCTCCCCCAATGTCCGCTGGAGCAAGGTCTGCAGGTCTCTGACAAGGGCGGCCATTTCGACGACTCGAGGTTCCACATGCTGTTTTCTGGAGAAGGCGAGAAGCTGTGCCGTCAACTCGGCGGCCTTGTGTGCCGCCCTCCCTATCTCGTCGAGGGAATCGCTGATGGGGGACCCCTCAGGCAGATCCATCTGGACGAGGGACAGGGTTCCGGTGATTCCGGTGAGGAGGTTGTTGAAATCGTGAGCGATCCCTCCTGCCAACCGACCGATGGCTTCCATCTTCATGGCCTGCTGAAGTTGGAGCTCCAGCTTGCGTGTTTCTTCCTGAATGTTGCGTTGTTCCGTGATGTCGTCGAAGACCATGCAGAACCGTTCGTTTGACTCCCACGGTCGGTAGATTCGACAGTGGAAGACTTTTCTTGTTGGGCCGTGACAGAGGTCCGTGACTAAGGCTTCCCCCGAGTTCACGACCTTCTCGAAGTAGTAAAGCCACTCTTCCCCAATGGCTGGCCAGACATCAGACAGCTCTTGTCCGATGACCTCTTCAAGAGTCTTTCCCGTAGACTTCCAGAATGATTCATTGACATACTCAAAGCGAGCGTCCGTCAACTTCCCTTTCTCGTCAAACACTGACTCAAAGACCACAAATGCGTTGGTCATGCTGTTGATAAGCCAGGCCAACTCGGTGGCCCTTTCCAACATCTCCTTCTGGGCCAATCGCTGCTCTGTCTGGTCCTGGAATACCAGCACGACCCCCCGGAGTTCATTGTCCAGCCGGATGGGGGCACCACTGTCGGCGATGGCTCTCTGGGAGCCATCCCGGGCAACGAGGAGGGTGTGGTTGGCCAGTCCCACGATCCTCCCTTCCCTCAGCACCTTGTCAACGGGGTTCTCCACTGGTTCGAGGGTCTCCTCGTTGATGATCTTGAACACTTCCTCGATTCGAACTCCCTGCGCCTGCGCCTCTGTCCATCCAGTCATTCCCTCCGCTACCGCATTCATGTGGAGTACCCTTCCGGTGGGTTCGGTGGTGATGACCCCGTCGCCGATGCTGTACAGGGTTGTGCGGAACATCTCTTGCTCGGCCCTCTTCTCCCGTTCCAGGAGGTATCTTTGCCGGTATTCGCTGCGGCTTTTGCGGTGGTACACGAGCAAGAAAACAAATCCGGTAAGAAAGATGAACAGCAGCACAAAGGCCATGGTGGCCGTTGAGCGGTAGCGGATCTCTCCTCCGATCTCGTCGGTATCTAATTTGGACACCAGGAACCAGGGAGTGCCGGGAACCGGACGCAGGTCGGCGAGCACCTCGACGTCTCGATAGTCCCTGCCCTCCCACTTTCCAGTCTCGCCGCGAATGGCCAGGGCGGCCGGGAGATCGGGGTCGGAAACGGGGCTTGTGAGGCTCAACGCCGTGTCTTTCTGGTACTTCAGATCGTTGAGGAACAGGACCAAATCCCCATCCTTGCGCACCAGGACAGATTCTCCACTCTTCGACGGGAAGGGCCAGGATGCCAGATTCGGATAGAGGAAGGTTCGGGCGTCTTCTCGCAAGACGAGGACTCCCACGGTTTCCCCTTCCCGGTTCTTCACAGGTGCCATGAACTCCGCCACAGCATGTCCCAGCACCGGACATTTCTGCAGAGGAGAGGCGTGCGGCCCACCCTCTTCCAGCGTCATTCGGGCGGTCGCAATCGTATTCTCCAGAATGGGCACTTCCTCTTCATTTCCTGACAGCGCTACTTCGAAATCTCCATTGAGCAGGGCGGCGTTTGCGTACCCCAGATGGCGGTGTATGGCGTGCAGCATCGTGAGCGCGGAGTCCCGAATTGACTCCTGCCCGTCTGGTTGCTCCAGAAAGATGGCAAACGCTGGCACCCGGGCAAAGGTCTCGGCATCATTGAGCCGCTCTGTTCGCCAGGTGGAAATCCCTTGGGACTTGAGGGTTCCCACCGATGCCAGATCCGAATAGCCTTCCGTGGTGAGCTTCTCCCGGATGTAGTGGACGTACTCGACCCCGGCCAACGAGAACGCAACGCTCAACAGTACAAAGATGACCACCCACAGCTTCATACCTCTGAAAGTCGTCGTCCTCTCAGTCACTTCACTGTCAACCATGATTCCGTCTCCTCGAACATCCCCTTACTGTGGGGCCATGATATCTGTGGCGTATCCGGTCAATTCCACGTAGCCCACTCCGCCCACAGAGGTCTCCCCTCGGGTGCCGGCAATCTCCACCGCCCCCTCCCAGTAATTCTTGGCGAAGTTCGGCACCTCCTGGGCGTCGAACCTCGTCCTCACTTCCAGGTTCCAATCCAACTCGCCAATCGAGATGTTCCAATCCAGCGGGTAGACCCCGTCGGTTTCCTCGCTGGACCATTCTCGAAGGGATGTCACCTCAAAGGCCCCGGCGCCGTCCAAGTGGTGCACGTTGCCCTCGGGGTCAACCACGCTGCCCGACTTGACCACTATGACGTCGTCCCAGTCTCGAAACAGGAACAGCATAATCTCCCAGCCGTCGTCAAACTGCATGCTCCACCAGTCCCACCCCTTGAAGTCCATGGTCTGGAAGTTCCCCCATTGGTGATCCATCCACGCTTGCCCGGTGACATCTTCTGAACCGTCGGGGGTGGTCACGGTTCCGGACGCTGTCATGCGGGTAAACGAATAGTAGTAGCTGTCTCCCCCTTGAGCCATGGGGATGACGCCGTCGGTGCCGTGGTGAACCACCGGCTTTTCTGCATCCACCCACAAGTCGAAAGCCCAACTCCCAGGGAGCCCCTTCCCTTCTTCTCCTTCCGGGATGACTCCAACGATGTGGTCGTGACCGTCCCCGGACAACTCCAAGGTGCAATTCATGGTGTCCAGCACCACCGGCTGCGAGGACCATGTCCTGGGCTTCGTGCTGATTCCCTGGGTGTAGAAGTGCTCCTTGTTGTCCTTGTCCAGGAGGGCAACGTGGCACATGAAGCCAAACTCCTCGCCCTCCGGGGGGGTGGTGCCCATGAGGTCTTCCATGCGCTGCTGGAAGAGGGAAATCTCAAAGCCGAATTCTCGCTCTCCAGTGGTCAGATGACCTGTGTAGTACCACCACTCGATGACATCGGCGTGGGGGGCCGCGTCGTCTGGGAGAGTAAAGGCGCTCTCCTCGCACTCCCCAAAATTGCAGTAGCCCGCCGGGGCACACTCCTGGCGTTGTTCTTCGCCACTGTCACACCAGATCGCCGTGCTGCTTTCGCACCGGGCAGCGGATTGTTGGCATTGCGACACGCTGTCATTGGCGGCGTCGACGTGGGATTCATCGCCCTCAAGAGCGGACATGTCCGTGGCACTTTTGGAGGAATCGGTGCCGCATCCCACCGCAGAAGCAAAGACGATGGACGAGGCAACAAGGAAGCAAAGAGGACACAACTGCATCACCAGACCCCATGTTCTTACGGTTGTGGAATCAACTCATACTGCTGAACCCGCCGATTCTACTTCACGACAAGCGAATATTCCAGCGAATCAGCGGGGAGCAAGATGAGGTGCCAGCCACCAGGAGCAAAGCGCTTTGACCCAATCCGTACACCCCGAGGAGGGTTCCTCCATAGAGCACCGATGGCCAACCAGGGGTTCGTCTGAACATACTCACCGGCTTGGCTTACAAAGGCTTCGAGCATTGGGCCTGTTTCCTCCGCACTATTTGTCCAGTTTGGCGAAAACCTGCTCTATCTGTTCGGCCGTTACTTCCCCCTGAAGCAATTCAAGGAGGTTGCCGGACGCATCGAGGAAGTACATGCCCGGGGGCACCATCAACGGCTTCATGGCCAGGTAAGGCTGGGCTTCGTCCGGTTGAGTGTCCAGGTGAATGACTTCAAGCGTGGCCTTGGAGCCGCGAGCCTCGATGACCGATTTCATGGCATCCAGGGAGGCTTTCTGTCTGGCGCCTGTGCACTCACAGCACTCCTCTTTGTCCAGCATGACGATTTTCGCAACCCCGACCACCACAGGCTCTCCATTTCCCGACTTCCCCGATTGGGTCTTCGCTTGCTTTTGTGCCGGCGCTTCAGAGTCTGCAGAGCCCTTGCTGCACCCACTCAGGGCCAACAGAGAGACAAGAAGCAAAGAACAGAATCCACCCGAATACCCAAGTTTCAAACTCCAGGTCATCATTCCATCTCCTTCGGCTTTCGAGCCGTGACACGAATGCTGAATACCGATCCTTCCAATTCCGCCAATCCTCCAGGTGGGACCGGAATGGGTGTTCCTCCACAGCATGATGACGCTCCGTTGGCAGGCGCTCCCACCAAGGCACCTAGCTGGTCGGCGTCGTAGATGAGGCGGTCTGCAACTTCCACATCCACCAGTCCCGCTTGCCGCAAGCCCTCACAGTAGGCCTGTTGGGATATGGCGCCCGCGATGCAAGAAGAGTAAAGGTCAGCGTTTTCAAGAACCCAATCGGGCAGTTGGCTCGCCACGATGTCAGACACGCTGATTCGCCCTCCTGGTCGCAGCACTCGAGCAATCTCTGCGAACACAGTCTCCTTCTCCGGCGAGAGGTTGATGACGCAGTTGGAAACCACCCAGTCGACCTCTCCATCCCCCACCGGGAGGGCCTCGATGATTCCCTTCCGGACCTCGGCGTTCTCCACGCCGGCCTGGTAAATGTTCCGCTGAGCCCGCAGGAGCATCTCGTCGGTCATGTCGACCCCGATCACCTTTCCGGATGGTC
The DNA here is from genome assembly GCA_937876385.1 of uncultured Pseudomonadota bacterium. GTDB lineage: Bacteria > Myxococcota_A > UBA9042 > CAIXZC01 > CAIXZC01 > CALFHQ01. Next base: position 33 of record CALFHQ010000779.1, on the reverse strand, counting down.
CCACTCGTTTGGCCGCGATGATGAGGTCCAAGC
>CALFHQ010000778.1 GCA_937876385.1 uncultured Pseudomonadota bacterium | reverse complement strand
GAGTTGGGATATGACTTGGAGGATTTTTCCTAGGGGAATCGTCTACTTGGGATCGATGATGGAGAATTCCACTCGCCGGTTCTCGGCTCGGGCCTTCTTTGTCTTCTCATCGATGAGGGGGCGCTCTTCGCCGTATCCCACGCCTTCCAAACGACCGGGTTCCACTCCCTGCTTGACAAGATATGCAACCACGGAGTCGGCCCGCTTCTGTGAGAGGCGCTTGTTGTAGTCATCCCGGCCAACGTCGTCGGTGTGTCCCTCGATCTGAACCCGCTTGATCCACGGGTTGTCCCGCAGCACCGTGGCGACGTCGTTCAGGATTGAGTAGGATCTCTTCTCGATCCGGTCGCTGTTGCTTCCGAAGTACACCTTGTCGAGGATCACGATCTTCTTGCGAGTGATCTTGATCTTCTTGGGCGCCGGCGGGGGGCATCCCTGGTATTTCGCCTGTCCCCAGACATCGGGACATTTGTCTTTGCTATCTTGTATCCCGTCGTCATCCTGGTCTGGGCAACCCTTTGTGGTCAGCGGTCCGGCCTGTTCGGGGCACTGGTCTCGTGCGTCGGTGATGCCGTCGCCGTCGGTATCCGGGCACCCCTGGAGGGAAGCTACACCGGGTACATTCGGGCACTTATCTTTGGAGTCGATGATGCCGTCCCCGTCCTTGTCCGGGCAACCCTTGTAGGCCATCGGCCCCGGGATCTTCGGACATCTGTCCTGGTAGTCTGCAACACCGTCGCCGTCGGTATCGGGGCAGCCTCTGAGGTTGGCTTTGCCGGGAACATCGGGGCAGAGGTCGTCAGAATCGAGGGTGCCGTCTCTGTCTCGGTCGGGGCATCCCGCCTGGTCTTCGGGACCTGGGATGGTGGGGCATGCGTCGTCGGAGTCGGGAACTCCGTCATCGTCCTGGTCACAGCTTCCCGGAATGGGCTCCCATCCAATATTAATGGAAGCCTGCCACGCCGGCGCCCCGGGCATGGTTCCGGCGCTGCCGCCACCCAAACCGGTGAGGGTCAGTCCGCCGAGAATTCTTCCCCGCACACCGCCCAAGATGAGGGAAGCGAAGGAAGATTCGTTGGCGAATGGCTCTGCTGCGTAGGTTCTTGTGTTGGCGGAAAAAAGCAATTCCAGATGGTCGCACAAGATGGGAATCTGGGCTCCCACCCCGATTTGCAGTTCGTCGCCGATTGTGGGGTCAAACGCTGTGGAGTTTTCTCGAATGAGGTAGCCGGCGTTGAGGGCCACGATGAAGCCCTGCCAGGTCCAATCGACGACCAGACCGGTTCTGGATGTGACATTGGCTTCCCCGGTGAACTTGTCGCCGGTTGCGGTGGGGACGGTGAGGTCTTCGGTCATAGCGACGCCGATCCCCTTGTTTTTGTTGTCCCAGAACTTGAGTTTTGCGGACAGTCGTACATCTCCCAGAGAGGCTCCTGAAGCCTTGCTGAGGCTCCCGACGATGGCTCCGGGGTCGTCACCGTTTGAGAGGAAGAAGACGGGGATGTCGAGACCGACGCTCAACTGGTTGAAGAACGCCATGGCGAAGTAGACGTCTCCAACGAGCTGGTCGCTGACGACCTGTGCCGTGCTGTTGACAGCGCTTCCCTGCAGCGACAGCGCGTCCTTCCGATAGGAAAGCCAGATTCCAGCGTTCCATTGGAAGGGGCTGGCGATGCGCGTGGTGTAGATATTTCCGATATCCCAAGCATGAACGGAGGGTTGGAAGTCATCCATATTGACGTTGGGGTTGTCGGCTAGAGCAGGGTTGGCAGCGCTGAGGGCCATGATGCTCAGCACAGCGGTCACCAGAAGTCGTCTCATGTAGTATTCCTCCTCAAAGGGCGGCGGTTAATACCTCTGAATGTATAAGCTCGACTCCAAGGTATTCACTGTTTGATGCCGAGTCAAGGATCTGTACATGAGAATAATGTAGCGTTGAGCGTTGCTGTCAGCAGCCTTGCTGCGCCCGGCGCTTGACTCAAAATGGGGTGGGTGATAGCGTTTGCCGGAACTGAGGAGGGAGAGCTGTGAACTTCCAGGATGTAATCATCAAACTGCAACAATATTGGGCCGGGCAAGGATGCGTGGTCAACCAACCCTACGACCTTGAGAAGGGCGCAGGTACTTTCAACCCATCGACGTTCCTGAGGGTTCTGGGACCCGAACCGTGGAACGTCGCCTACGTCGAGCCATCCCGTCGTCCGACGGACGGTCGGTACGGGGACAACCCTTACCGTCTGCAGCATTACTACCAGTTCCAGGTCGTCATGCAGCCGAGCCCGTCCAACATCCAGGAGTTGTACTTGAACTCCCTGGCAGAGTTGGGAATCAACCATCTTGAGCACGACATCCGCTTCGTGGAGGACGACTGGGAGTCCCCAACGCTGGGTGCCTGGGGGTTGGGTTGGGAGGTCTGGGCTGATGGCATGGAGATCAGCCAGTTCACGTATTTTCAGCAGGCCGGCGGCATCGACATCGATCCCGTGGCAGTGGAGATCACCTACGGATTGGAGCGCATTGCCATGTACCTCCAGGACGTCAAGAGTGTATATGACGTCAAGTGGGTAGGGGACGTCAAGTACGGCGACATCTTCCACGACAACGAAGTGCAGTTCTCCAAGTTCAACTTTGAGCACGCCGACATCCCGCTGCACTTTCGACAGTTCGAAGAGGCGGAGAAGGAGTGCCTGCGACTTTGTGAGTTGAACCTTCCCCTCCCCGCCTACGACTACTGCCTGAAGTGTTCCCATCTGTTCAACGTATTGGATGCCCGTGGTGCTATCAGCGTTGCGGAGAGGCAGCAGTACATTGGCCGTGTTCGAACAT
>CALFHQ010000777.1 GCA_937876385.1 uncultured Pseudomonadota bacterium | reverse complement strand
GTGGCGGTCATTCCTTCGGGGACGTTGATGACCAGGTCCACTTTGCCGTCGAGGATGGTTTGGGCGCTGGATGGGGCTTTGTTCTCGCTCAACTTGTGCACGGTGGTCGAGGAGATTCCAGCCTCCGCCAGCTTTTTGGCCGTTCCCGGAGTAGCATAAAGCTCCAACCCCATCTCAGCCAACAACCGGGCGTAGGGAACGAAGGACGCTTTGGCCTTGTCCGTTCCGATGGCCATGAGCACCCCTTTCACTGGTCGCCTGAACCCCGTCGAAATGAGGGATTTCAACAGCGCTTCTTCCAGGTCATCCCCAAAACAGGCAACTTCCCCGGTAGAAGCCATCTCCACACCCAAGGTCGGGTCGGCTCCAGGAAGGCGAGTGAAGCTGAACTGCGCTGCCTTGACCACCACATAGTCCAAGTCCAGGGCACGGTTTTGCGTCGGCACCGGCTTGCGCCCCAACATGGCCGCGGTGGCGAGGCGAACATAGTTGACCCCGGTGGCCTTTGAGACAAAGGGGATGCTTCGAGAAGCTCGCAGGTTGCACTCGATAACCTTGATGTGGTTGTCCCGGGCCAGGAATTGAATATTGAAGGGGCCCGTGATGTTCATGGTGGACGCCAGGCTTCCCGCAATCTTCTTTATGCGCCTTACAGTCTCGAGGTAGAGCTTCTGGGGAGGCAAGACCAGAGTGGCATCCCCCGAGTGGACTCCGGCGTTTTCAATGTGCTCACTGATGGCCCAGGCGAGAATCGTTCCGCCATCGGCCACCGCATCAATTTCAATTTCTTTGGCCCCGGTTTCATAGTGAGAAATCACCACCGGATAATCGGGGCTCACCAACGCCGCTCGCTCCAGGAAGTTCCCCAGGCTCTCCTCATCCTGGACCACCCGCATGGCGGCCCCAGAAAGCACGTAGCTTGGACGCACCAAGACGGGATACCCGATGCGCTCTTCCACCTGGCTCAAATCCTGACCGCCGGTGTACTCCATCCACAACGGCTGATCGATGTGCAGGCGGTCGCACAAGGTGGAGAATCGATGCCGATCCTCGGCGCTGTCGATGCTGTCGGCGCTGGTTCCCAAAATGGGAATTCCCAACTCGTGAAGAGCCACGGCGAGGTTGTTGGCAACCTGCCCACCAACCGACACAATAACCCCCATGGGTTGCTCCAATCGGCACACCTCCAACACCGTCTCCAACGAAATCTCGTCAAAGACGAGGCGGTCGCACCCATCGAAGTCGGTGGATACGGTTTCCGGGTTGAAGTTCATCAAGATGGTCTCGTAACCCAACTCCCTGGCGGTGCGCAATGCGCTGACGCAGGACCAATCGAACTCCACACTGCTTCCGATGCGATACACGCCAGATCCCAGCACCAACACCCGCTCCCCGCTTCCCATGGTGGCTTCGTCCTCGGAACCATCGTAGGAGAGGTACAGATAGTTGGTTTCGGCAGCGTATGCGGCAGCGAGGGTATCAATTTGGCGTCGAACGGGGAGGACATTTGTGGTTTGTCTGAG
>CALFHQ010000776.1 GCA_937876385.1 uncultured Pseudomonadota bacterium | reverse complement strand
TCACCACATAGACGAACCCGTCAGTTTCGACCATTCGATTGGGGGTTGCACCCGTGGTGAACAGCTCGGTTACGGTGTCATCTGCTGGATCCACGGACACCACCCGAGACGACAGTGTGAAGAGAACGAGCAGCTTGTCCTCCAGCGCTACCAGGTCCACCGCACCTTCCACATCGTCTGTGGGGGTGACATCGACTGCCTCCAGTCCCACCGTTCCCGAATTGGGGTCGATTCGAACCAGCAAGCCCTGTTGAAACGAGGTGGCAAACAGCTCCCCGGAGAGCACCGCGGGGGTCACGAGGTCGTTTTTTCCGTCACCTTCGGGAAACAATTGGGCAGTCCACACAGGACTTTCCTGGTCTGGTGACGTGGCGAAGACGTAGGGGCCGGTGCCTGAACCCACGAACAGCCGACCGCTCTCTCGATCCCAGGCGGCGGGGCCAGGATACCCCGCCATCGCCCCCATTTCTTTGTGGGAAATGAGGGTCGTGCCGACAATCTCAAGACTCTCGGCGTCTATCCAGACGACTCCACCGTCTTCCTCAGGAGCAAACACCCAGTTCTCGTCCATCGCTGCCGTACCAGAGCACACCACGGCGATTCGGGAGTCGCAGGAGACGACCTCCTGGGGGTTCTTGAAGGGCATGAACAGGACCTTTATGGGGGCCAATGTCTGGGCGTCAAAAACGGTGAGGAAACCCTCCTGGAAGTCCATCCTCGAGTTCTCCGCATCCCAGGTGGCGTTGATGTTCGTCACAAAAACCAGCCCGTCGAGAACCAGAACTCCTTCTGGGTCAGCCAGCCACGGGCCTGTGTACGGAGCGGTCGTGTCTTCCTGGGTCGAGTCGCCGGTTGTGTCCGGTGTCGTCAGCTCTGTGGCCGTGGTGTCCTGCGCTTGGTCGGAAGCATCGTTGCAACCCCATGGCAGGGTGGCAAGCAGAATAGTGACGATGATGGTCCAGTCCTTTCTCATGTCTCTCCCCAACTCTTCTCGAGGGCAAAAAACCACGAAAACCCCGGCAGAGGTTGCTGAAAAGCGTCAATGCCGTCTCTTTTGTCCAGAATGTTCCGGATCCGTCCCGTGACTCGAAAGCCCCACGGCAGGCGCCCCATCAGCGACGCATCAAGCCCAATTCGGCCCTCTTCGAAGCGGTTGTTGAATCGGTCCAGGTAGAATGAATCTTGAAACGTTCCCTTGATCGTTCCTCGAATTCGCCACCAATCCACCGTCAAGGAGGCGTTGGCACTCCACGGAGAACGCTGAGGAAGCTGACGGTGTTGAACTTCATCCAAGGTTGCGTTGACCCACGACGCACCGGCGCCAAAAGAGAGAACTCGCCAGCGGAGGCCGACACTCCCCTCCCACCCCCAAACATCCACAGGACCTGTGTTCTGGGCTTCAACCAGATAGGGGGTGGTGGGCAAGAAGAGGATGCTGTCCAATACCCATTGGCGATAGGCGCTGGTTTCCAGATGAAGGATGTCGAGGTCGTAGGAAACCGTGAAATCCAACCCCCAGGCGTCCTCTGGAGCCAGCTCCGGGTTCCCCCGAATGCCGGAAGATTCGAAGTACATTTCCTCAAATCCAGGGATTCGGTAGGAGCGAGAACCAGAAAGGGACAACGTGAAGTGCTCGAGGGGGGTGGACGATACTTCCAGCGCCGGAACCACTCGCAAGCCGTGGGCGCTCGTCAGGTTGAGACGAGTTCGCAAGGCCCCCACGAATTCCCTGGGAAAGGGTCCCAGGTCCAGTGAAGCGCTGACGTCCGCCGACTCGCGATGGGCATCTACCCCTCGTGTGGCTGTTCGCTCTTGTTCGATGAATTCAAATGCCCCCGTGAGTCCATGTTGGAGTCGTAACCACGAGGTCAACTCATGGGTGGTCTCCGTGTCCACCTGGAGGCGGTGGCTGCGGCTCTTTGTGTCCACAGCGGGAGGGAGATAGGGTTGGGGGTCTTCAAAAGTCCACATCCACATCGTCCAGGATACCCCCAGGCGGCTATCTGCCCCCGACCACGGAAAGCGCAGCGCACTCAGCCTGGACCCCACCAGGAAGAGATAGCGACTTCCCTGGGCCTCGGGGGTTGGAAACTGCTCCAAACCGGGAGATTGCCGCCAAATGGCCGAGCATGATGCGAGGGAATCCACAAAGACGTGGCTTGACAGCCTTCCCCGGTGGGCCAGGAGAAGACGATCTGTGCGAGAAGCGTTGTTTTCTCTGGTGCGAGCGCGACCGTTGGTGTCCACGTAGGCGAAATCCCCAGTGGAATCAAGGTGAGCGTAAGAGAAGGTCCAGCCCGAACGGCGGATTTGAAGGGTTCCTCCCCAGGTTCCAAAGGCCCCTCCCTCGATTCGGGCAAAGGAGCGCCCCTTCCCGCCACGCTTCAGGCGCACCACCATGACCCCGCCAACGGAGCCGTTTCCGGCCAGGGCCCCACGGGCTCCCTTGTAGATCTCGATGCGTTCGACGGAGTCCAGAGAGATGGCCGAGAGGTCCACGGATTCCCCCGATGGGTCTGCAATGGAGTACCCTTCCAGGAGCACAGCCACCTGCTTGCCGTCGGACCCTCGAATGGAAATGGTTTCTTTGGAGCCTGGTGCTCCTTCCCGGCGAATGGTGACGCCGGGGACGTCTTCAATGTAGTCGGCCAGGGTCAAGCCTGGTTCGGCGTCCGGATCCACTTCGAGGACCGTCACTGGAGATTGCGTGGCCAGTAGGGGAGGGCGCTTGTGTTTCACCTGGATTGGAGCGAGTCGTATCTCTTCGGGGGGCTCTACTTGCCCTTGGCACACCGAAGCCCGGGAAAGCAGAAGGAGCAGAACGAACCAATGCAAGAAGAAGCGCATCGCACCCAAACCACGAGGTGACCGTCACAAACAAAGAAGCACATCGAGTCGGTCTCCTGGCTTACGGGGTGAAGGAATGATCCTTCGGGTCGCATGCGCCTTCCCAGGTTTCCCCAGTGACATCTTGCTGCGACCACCCGATTACAGTGGCGGGTCCGCACAGGTCTCTCACCTGTTTCCCTTGAACCTCGACGTGACAAAGAGCGAACGACCCCAATATCTCGCCACCGACCTGCGATGTCAAGAAGGAGCTTTGGAGAAGAAGGGTGTGTGTCCCCGTCAGGGGCAGCAGCCCTCGGGGGGCGGCTCGCCGTATTCGCAATCGCAGCACACATCGGCGCAGGGGTCACAGCACTCTTTGTAGACGTCTTCGGGGAGGATACCGTAGTCACATTCGCAGCATACTTCCTCGCAGTTGATGGCGTCCTTCTGAGTGACATCCGACGGTTCCACGACGTCCTGAGGGGGCAGCCCGTAGTCCAGGTTGACGTCAAGCACCTGTTCGTCCGGTTCTACGTCGATTCCGTAGACCGGTGAAACCTCCGGGTAGGCGTCCGGTTCGATGCCGTACTCCATTGCAAAATCGGGCTGGTAGCCGTCCACAATGTCCATTGGGGTGATGCCGTAGTCCGGCTGAACGCCGTATTCCGGCTGGACGTTGAAGTCATTGTCAGGAACATCGACGCCCGGCACATCCGTCCCCACCATCTCCGATTGCACGTCCTGGGCAGTTGCGTCCTCGTCCGGCGGACTGCTGGGGCACCCGGAGACGACCAACCCCAGCGCCATTGCCGCAGCGGCCGATCGAGCCCCTCTGGCCAGACGGAGTCTCTGCTCTCGCCGAGCCTCGTTCCAGTACTTGTAGTAGCAGTAGGGGTCTTCTCCGAGGAAACCCAGAGACGACGTAACGCAGGTTGCTCCACCTCGGCACATGGAAGCGTACTTGCATGCCTTGCAGTCCCCGGTGAGGTCGGCCAGGGAGAAGTCTCGGTTGTACGCAAAGACTCCGGGTCGATACCAAATCTCTTTCAGCGAACTCTCTCTGACGTTTCCTTCCACAAAGGGGTCTTTGTCCCCCAACTTCGCCTGGAGGGAGAGGCACCCTTTCACCCCACCATCGGCCTCGATACCGATGGCATGCATGCCTGCCTGGCAGCCTTGCCAACACTCGTTTCGGCCTCGCCATCCTTTGCCCCGAAGAACGCGGTCCGGCGGTCCGTAGTAGCCGATGGAGTCTCCCACAGCCACGTGAATGGCTCCCTTCTTCTTGAGAGCAACCAGACGATTGATCAAGTCATAGGTTTGCCGAGGTTCGATGACGATGTCCTCGTCGGACATGGAACCCATGGGCTTCCCCAGTTGGACCCGCCACA
>CALFHQ010000775.1 GCA_937876385.1 uncultured Pseudomonadota bacterium | reverse complement strand
CAGCGCAAGGTAGCATCGGCAAATCATTGCCACTTCCGCAAGCCAAGACAGGTGTGGTGGGTGGGAGACGAAAACTTAGAACAGAAGATCATCCGACTCATCGCTGGCGTCACAGCTGGCATCAAGCGAAGGCTTCTGGAAGACGATCACCAGTTCATAGTCCACGACAGCAACGCCTAGCTTCCGCATCGTTGCGGTATTCTGGTCGCCACGCAGAGGCACCTCTTTCCGCTCCAGCAATACCAGGCCCAAACCTTCAAGGGTCTTGACGTGCCAATCAGGGACACCCTGCAACACGCCGTTCCGGGAGTGGTCTTTGATGTTGAGAAGGAACAAACCGCCGGGGGCTAGAACCCTCACACACTCCGCCCACACCGAGCGATGCAGATTCCGGTAGTCATCGCCAACGTGCATTGCTCCGCTGTTGCCGGGGGTGAGGGGTCTTCCGAGGTAAATGCGATAGCTACGCCGCTTCCAGTGCTTCGAGTCGGACATGTTGGGGTAGTATTTGTCGGCCAGCCGATTCCCGTAAGTGGGCGAGGTGCAGATGGCCCCCATGAACCCGTTGGGCCATGGGAGGTGCCGAGAATCTCCAATGTGCGTAATGACGCCCCTCGCCATCGCCTGCTCCGCCCACTCAGGCTCGATCTCGACACCGTAGGTCTCACCATCCCTGCTCAGATCAGCAACGCCTCCTATCCCGGCGAATGGGTCTAAGAGACGACTGGGTACCCAAAGCAGGGCATTGTCGAACTGCTCCAGGAGCAGGTCAATGACGTCAAGGATCTTGGGGGGGAATGATGCAGGGTGTCGCTTGATGATGACTTCTTCTTCTCTTTTCATGGCTTGTTCTCCTTCAGTTGTGGCGGTACCGCCACAGTAAAAAACCGGGTCGGAGGCAATCCTCCGACCCGTTCGAATCGACCCACTACTTGGCCCCATCCTTGGCCTCCCTGAACTTCAGAAGTTCGACGACCTGGGCCTGCGCATGGCGCTTCTCCTGCATGTTCACACTCGAGTAATGCTGGGTCATGGCATCGGAACTGTGGCCCATGAGGGCCTGCTGCACGACCATGCTCACGGACGCCTGCCGCAGGAGGTTCTGGTAAGTACGGCGGAGGTCGTGGGGAGTAACAGTCCAGCCGAGGTTCATCGCCCGACTCACCACCTTCCATCCCTTACTCACAGAACTCGGCAGGCGATACGTACCGGTAACGCTCGGGAACAACATCCCCTGCTTCGTCGCGGGATTCCCACGCATCCGCATGAGGTTCTGGTGTGCCCGGATGGCTGCGAGAACTTCGGCATCCAGGGGCAACACTTTGTGGTTTTCGTTCTTGGTCGGGAAGACCTTCTTCCGGACCTGCACCTGCACAACGTGCAGTTCGCCAGCGGCTTCATCGATGTGTTCGTCATGCAACGCGCTGCCCTCCTCCCAGCGCAATCCGAAAACAGCAAGTGTCAGGGCGATTGCGAAGTGCTGATTGCAATGGACCTTGTTAAGTTCGAGAAACTCTCTGAGCTGGGCCACGGTCAGCGTTCGTTCTCGGCGAGGAGCCTTACGCTTCTTTGGTGCCCGTATCCCGACAGTCGGGTTGCGAGACAGCTCAAACTCTATAACCACGTCACTCAT
>CALFHQ010000774.1 GCA_937876385.1 uncultured Pseudomonadota bacterium | reverse complement strand
TCTGATTCTAGATTTCTCAACCCCTCCGCCGCTTCACGGCTCTCCGGGTCGATTTTCAACGCCTTTCTGAACTCTGCGGCGGCCCGGTCGATTCGGCCGAGCTTCAGTTGGATTTTCGCCTTGCGAAGGGCAATGCGGGCGTCCAGCGGGGTTGCATTCTCAGCCTGGTCCAACTCCGCCAGGGCAGCGAAGAGCCGCCCCCGCATTTCTTCTCGAGTTGCCACGATCTGGTGGAACGATGAGCGGTAGGTGTCTTTGTCCAGAACCGCTGAGCGAATCTCACTGGCCAACGCTTCGAAGCGATCCCATTGACGGGTGCGAGCCAACAATCCCAACGTCTCAAGGGCTATTCCAACGGACGTCTCGTCGGACCGTGCCCGAGCCTCTTCGAACATCAACAGCCCGTCGTCCAGTTCTCCGTCTCTTACGAAGACTCGAGCCTGGATGAGGTACCCTTCGAAGCGGTCAGGGAACAGCCCCATCAAGTAGGTGGCGATGAGGTCTGCACGCTCGTATTCACCCACTCGCAGGTACAAGAAACCCAACTTCGAGAGAAGCCCAGCCTCAAATCCCAACTTCCGGAAGGAGGCTCGGATGAGACGCTCTTCTTTGTCCCACAGGCCGTACATGTCCAGGAAATTCACGTACTCGATGAGGAGATTCTCGTGCTCCCCCCACACATCAATAATCGTATCCTCGTCAATCTTCGCCAGGTACACCGCTCTAAACAGGGGCTCCCGGTGGGCGGGAAGGGCTGTGCCGACAATCTCGAACCATCGAAGGGCATCTGCGTAGCGGCCTTGCGCCAGCGCCAGGCGAGCTTGACCGATCTTCGGCGAGGCACAGGATTGGCACAAAAGGCTCGACTCCTCGTACAGTCGCTCGGCTCTTTCCGGGGCGCCTTGATGCTGCAACCAATCCCCGAGAAGGAAGTAGACGTGGGAGTCCAGGGGCCTGCTCTTGACTGCCTCTTGTGCGACTCTAGGCCATTGGCCGTCCCCGTCGACTTTTGAGGGGAGACTCTCCATGGCTTTGATGCGGCCATACACCGATTCGGCAGAGTGGCTATAGGCCCACAATCCACCCCCGATGAGTAGCAGGTAGAACACCGAGGTCAGGGGAACCATCTTGAAGGAGCCGATCTTGAACTGCCACCGTCGGCGTTTGGTATAGTCGCGAGCGTACGCTCCGCTGAGCGAGCCGAAGGCGATTGCCGCTGGAAGGATCACCCCCGGGATGCGGAGGTTGTAATCCACCAGGTTGTGCAAAAGCAGAGCAAAAAGTCCGCAAATGGCCTCCCGATGGTAAGAGGCTGTCTTGGCAAAGGCAAGCCGTCGCCAGAACACCATCAGGCCCAGCAAGAGAACGAGAATCCCCACAACGACACCGAACTCGATTCCCATCTCCAACAGCTCGTTTTCTGCGTGGAGAAAGGTCTGCCGGGAGTCGAAGTCGTTTTTGGGAGTGAAGGCAGCGCCAAATGCGCCGGCGCCTGCTCCGGTCCAGCGAAACTCCTTCAAGAGAGGAACGGCTCGGACCCAAACCTGGGTCTTCACTTCCGATTCAACTTGAGGGAACAACTCGACCTTCTGGGTTCTGGCCAGAAGGAGGCTGAAAACTGCGATGAATACGGCCAAGACGACGAGGGAAACGGTGACTCCAAAAATCGTCACTGAGGTGGTGGTCGTGGTGGAGCGCTTGAGGGCTCCAGACCATCTCGACAAGATGGCGAGCAAGATCAGCCCGCCCAGCAACGCGAGCATTCCCCCTCGAGACAGGGTAGCAATGCTCATCAAGAAGGCCAACACCGCCATCAAACCAATGATACCTTTGCTGCGGCCGAACTGGGCTTTGCGCCACAATCCCAGCAGCACGAAAAACGACAGGGTCAAATAGGCAGACGCATGGTTCTCATTGACGAAGGTGGAGATGGCAAGAGAGGAGTCAGGGATCCCTCGCTGGGGTTCGTAGAAGCCGAGAATGTTGGTGGCGCCGGTGGCCGTCTGGACCGCCGTGATGATGGCCACAACCCCACCGGCGATCCCCACCAGGTAGAGGAACTTGTTGCTGTTTCCTTCTCGGTAGCTCCAGTTGAACGTGATCATGTAAAGAGACAGTGCTGCCCCGGCCAGGACCAACCACTCCGCTGTGGCAGCAGGATCCAGGGTGATGCGCCCAGGCACTTCGAAACCCAGGTGCCGGATCTTCTCGATGGCTTCCAGCGCTGCCGGGCTGAGGCTCGCAAGCATTCCGTCAGACA
>CALFHQ010000773.1 GCA_937876385.1 uncultured Pseudomonadota bacterium | reverse complement strand
CTTGAAAACCGCCGTTGTTGAGGTTACCCCGAGCAAGCTGACATCCTTCCCCGAACCCAACGGAAACAGCTTCTTTCCATTCCAAACTACCAACCCACCTTCGGAGGTCGTGGCCAGAAACGGGTCAACAGTCCACGTCGCCTCAGGTACTGAGGCGACTTCACCCCCCTTATCGTCCTTCGTCGGCGTGAACAACATCCAGGCCATTGTGAAACTCACCTGCGTATCACCTTCATCCTGACCGGGGAATCGCCAGGTTGAGGTCTTCTCCTCGATACAAGTTTGGAGTTGTTGATCCTCTGGTCCCCCAGTGAAGTTGAAAAAGGGTTTCGCTACGTCGCCCTCAGTCGATATGGTGAACCCGCCCACTCCGCTCCCCAGGAACGCGATTTTGCCCGAACTAGATTTCTGGAGGCACCATCTGATCTTGGCAAGCTGTTTGTCCATGTAGTTCTTACATGTCGCAACGGGAAGGCTACCGCTGACTGAGAGAGTGTTCCAGTCAACGACAAGCTCGATTTGTCGGCCGGTGGGAGCACTGTCCTGAGGGCTGCTAGCCAGTGAAGCGAGCGGTTCGTTAACTTGCTTCGGCTTTGCCTCGACGTTGCTGCCCGTGATATTGGTCGATTGTTTCACATGCTCGCATGCGAGAATCGCATCTAAGTCTTTGGCATCGAGCAAACACTGAGCATGGCGGTTTGCAGTTTCCTCCGACTGGGACTTGAGAGTCTCAATGCACTTTGTCAGAAGTAGCTCGGCCTCAGACTCACTCCTTTCGGAACGCTCATCTGCCATGACATCAAGGACATGATTGCATGCCTCCTCCCACCTATTTCCGTAGACTCGGGCACCTTTCATCGATTTGACTGAAGAGCCAGAAGTCGTGCTGTGGCCAGGGGCACCATTGGCCGCTGCCTTTAAGGCGCGCATCTCCAGCGATTCCGGAGCAATGCCCATGCAGCCAAGTACGCCCTCGAAACCGGACTCTCTTAGTGTGCAATGAGCTAGGCTATGAGATTGCTCTGCGGGCATCTTCTCGTATCTTGTTAGGCAGTCTAGTATTCCCTCTTCAAGACGCTTCTTCCATGCCGAATTCGTTTCCCCATCTTTTTTTGGAAATAGAGGCTGGAGTACTTTGTAGGCATGCCTGCATGACTTCAGCCAGAGTTTCTTACCCTTCAGGCCAGAAGATTTCGTTGCGGGTGAACTGGTCACCGGCACTTGAGTACTCGGTGGGCTGCTGAGAGCCTCGTGGTTGAACCCTGTGACGGAAAGGGCCACCACAGCGACGACCCTCACCAATACGCTGACCTTCATTCGTTTCATTATTGTCACATCCTCCCGCATGTCCCCACAATGCCGCAAACGGCGGGCGAGGGCAAGGGCGGGGTCTTTGCCGTGGTAGTTGTCGTTGCCTAGCAGTTGTCGGTGTCCAGGATCCGGGCCCCAGGAGAGTTAATGGTGTGGGACATACAGAGTTCCTCATGGTTCTTCGGCAGCCCCCCTTGACCGCAGGTACTTGACGGTGCTGGGGGGATCCCAGGTGGCCGTGGTGGAACGATTCCCGCTGTACTGCATTCCGTTCACAGCCGCCGTTGCTTCAAGTAGTGGAGTCTCGTCGCCGTCGTTGGTAGCGTTGAC
>CALFHQ010000772.1 GCA_937876385.1 uncultured Pseudomonadota bacterium | reverse complement strand
CCTTTCCAAATTGATGAATCCGGCGTGCGATGTTAGGATGACGGCGTTTCACTCACCTCGTGAATGTGGGGTTGTCATGGGAGCCGCGCGAATTGCAATCTTTTCCCTGATTTTGGGGCTGTTCTGGTCTCAGTCGCCCCTTCTTGCCCAGGAGCAGAAGGGGGCGTCCGCCGAAACGGAGCCAGGGGGACCTGAATTGTGGAAGGAGGCGTGCGATCATCTGGGGATTGTCCTCGCCAAGGACGACGAATCGAGGAAGGTGAAGGTGTCTAAGGAGGAAATCAAGAAGTCCCAGGAGACCTGCCTCACCGTATTGAAGCTGGATTTGTCGGTAGCCGTGGCTGATCGTGTGGCTCGGTGCATGATGAAGGCAGAGGACTTTGAAACCATTCGAACGTGCGACTTCCTGATTCCAGAAGAGGAAGTGCAGCGTTCCTTGAAGCGACAGCAGGCCGACCTGTTTTTTCCTCCCGACAAGTTCAAGAGGCAACCTGGGCAGTGGTTTCTGGCCTGCGAGAAGGCGGTAGCTCTATACGTGAACGCCGTGTGGGACAAAGGAGAAACGATCTCCTCCTGGCCTGTGAAGCAGTACCGAAGTGAGTGTATCGAGATTCTGGTGAACCAGTCGGATACCGACGCCATGACCCAATGCCTGCAGAAAGTCACCGACGAGAAGTCCTTTCGAATCTGCGACAAATTCATCACCTATCGTCGACTCGAGCCGGAAGATATGGAGAGCCTGGGCAAGAAGTACGCTGCCTGGCGCCGGGATCGAATCCCCGCGGATTGGTCTGCCTCGTGCCGAGCGACCCTGGACCTCGTGGCCGTAGAGGCGAAGAAGAAGGGAGAGGAATTCGGCAAGGACTCTCGAGAGACCCTTTATGACGATTGCATCAGCCAGTTTGAGCGGATTCCAAAAGAGGTGGCGACTCGTCTTGCGGCGTGCATGACGGGGGCAAAGAGTCTGGCGGATCTGAGGCCCTGCGAGAAAATCCTCGAACCGCCTACCCCCAAAGACTGATTTCCCTTTGACATTGGAGGGTGCTTCGTACGATCTTGAACGGGTTGTGTCTGCGTTCAATGGTTTAGACGGTACAGGAGTCGTCGATGTCAAAGCGCCTTCTCTTCGGTTTGCTCTTCTCGTTGTTTGTTCTTTCTGCGTGCGAAGGTCCCGATGGTACTGGATTGGCGGAGTCGGCCCTGATGGTCGAAGGGGGTGTTTCCATCGTCTTCGACCTGGATCACAAGCCCCTCCCCGAAATTCCAATGCCGAACAACGTCGCCACTCGCCTCGCACCCGAAACCATCACCGGACGTCGCCTGAATATCAGCCTCGAGGCGGATACGCGAATCGAAACGGATCTGCGTCGCAAAATAAACGAACTGGACGGGTTTGGAGTATTCCAGCCGGTGACCATCCCACTCTCGGGGCCGGTGGATTTGGAAAACCTCACGAAACGGCACAATCTGGACCACTCCTTTAAAGATGATGCCGTGCTCTTGGTCAACGTCGACCCGGAATCGGAAGGGTTTGGCGAGATCATCCCCCTGGATTTTGGCGCAGGAAACTTCTCTCTGGCTCTTGAATGGGCCCATCAGTACTGGGATTTTGACCCGCACCGGGATTCTCCCAACCTGATGTTCGAAACCCACGACGAGGACAAGAACGGGAACGGAAAGCTCGACCCTTACGAAGACATCGACTTCGACGGCGTCCTCGACAAGCCCAACTCCTGGTCTGGGAAGCCGGTCCCCGTGATGGACGCGAGCAACTATGAGGGGATTCTGGCAGCGGGGGACGAGCGTCCCATTGACGACCTTGTTTCCTTCTACGAAAAGGAAACCAACACCCTCGTCTTGCAGCCGTTGATCCCGCTTCGACAGGCGACGACTTACGCTGTGGCGGTCACTCGCAACATGCTGGACACCAATGGGAATCCCATTGTCTCCCCCTTCCGCTACGTCAACCACATCAGCCAGAACGACGAATTGAAAGAGCTGCCTGCCGTGCTCGGACAAGATGCCATCGGGATGTCCCAAGATGACATCGTCTTCGCCTGGAGCTTCACCACCATGTCGGTGACTCCTGACCTCGAGGCCATTCGAGCAGGACTTTACGGCCACGGTCCTTTTGCTTCGCTGAAGAACGAATATCCCGCCACCATGGAGCCTCGTTTGGCTCATCCAGTGGATGCCAAAGGCAACCCCACTGCGACCCCATACATCCTCTCCAGTGACGAGTTGGGCCCCCTCTTTGAAGCCGTCGCAGGCCCCCTCTTGAACTACCCTCAGGGGGTGGTGACAGGCCTCAAAGAAGACAACAAGTTCACCGATTACTGGGTCCTCGGGGAATACACCACCCCATACTTCCTGGCCGACAAGGATGGCATTGCCACAGAGATGTAC
>CALFHQ010000771.1 GCA_937876385.1 uncultured Pseudomonadota bacterium | reverse complement strand
AGGTAGGGGGTGTACGCCCGACCAAAGAAGTGCGAGGTGGAGCGGAATCGGCAGGCGTTGACACACCCAACTCCAGGCACCAGAAGGCTTGCGCTTTGTCCCGGAACCGGCACGCCGAAGATGCGGGTCTTCTCGGTGCTCTGCAATACGGGGTGAACGATTGGGTCACTGACGTCTTGTCCAACGTACTGACGCAGCCAGGCGATTCCTTCTCCCTTCACCACATGGTCGCAGTCGATGGAGTCCTCGACCCCCTCCACAGCCGCACCGTGTCCACCAAGGATGATTTCGGTGTGCGGGGCAAGAATTCGTGTCAGTTTCGCCATTTCCTGCGCCTTGACGAAGTTGGGAGTGATGAAGGAGATGCCCACCGCGTCGTAGTCCAGAACTATCTCCTCCTTGAAGCGCTCGAGGGAGGGAAAATCAAGCACCGTGACGTCGGCATTGAGGTTTTCGGCCAGGAAATACAACCCGAAGGAGCGGTGCTGAAAGCGAAACGACGCCAACCCTTGCTCCCGGGTAACCTGATTATGGAAGAGCTCCATGATGTTCTCTTTGCGGCCAAACTCATCATCTACACCAAAAGGTCCAAAGACGCCGGCGAGAAGAATGCGTTTGGGGGATGGGGTTTGGTTCGGTTGATTCATGGCTCTCCTCCAAGGAAAGGTCGGATGGTCATGAATCCAATTTACCACCCCATTGTCACGGGGTTGTCATGGGTTTGAAACTGTTTGGAAGGTAGCGGTCAGTCGATGCGAACGTTGCCGCGGTCCACTTTCTGGAAGGAGTAGGAGTTCGTAGTAGAAAGGCGTTCTATTGTAATCGATGTCTTGATGGTACCCCCGTTCTGCATCTGCTTACCGACAAGAAGTCGATAGACGTATGGCTTGCCATCCTGAACGGCCCCAACCATCTCGAAGGAGCGCAGGACTTTGTCGAAATGATGTATTGTCCCAAATACATCCCTCTCTTCCCGTGGAGTCGTGGCGGTGAACTTCAGGTCAAGCTCGGCGTAGGGTTGCCTGTCCATCTTCTTGAAGCGAAACCCCGTCAGAGTGACCTCCTCCATGGTCATCCCGTCTGCGTCGAAGGGAGCAACCCCTGGGAGGGGTACGGGAATGGTCAGCTTCGTCTCCAACACTCCCAGAATGGAGCCTCGAAAGGCCTCCATGGCCTTCTTCAAGTCGGCGTCGAACTTCATCATCTTCTCGTTCATCTTGAGCATGGTAGCCTGGATACTCTTGTCGGAATGCACGGTCTTGTCCTTCGCCTGGACTCGTTCCCAAATCCTCTGCTCCGCCGGCGTGAAATCGACGTATTGGTCCTGGGCCAACATCATCCCTTTATTCCGCTTCACGACGTCCCGGGCCAAGGCGCCGATGCACCCCACTTCATCGAAAGGTCCATCCTTTGCCCCGTGGCAGACGCATTCAAACGCCGTGGCGCACGCCCCTGATGCCAGATCGTCCAACCTTGGGGTGCCCCCAAAGCAGGTGCCAGCCCAGACACTCAGGGTGTCCTTGTCCAGGGACTTCGCAATGCCATCCAGAAGCTGCATTCGCACACCCCCAGGCAAGGCAAAGCTCAACTCACTGGTCACCGGTATCATCACATCACCACCCTTCCCCTCCACCTTCACGTTGCCAACGAAGTGGTCTGTGGCTTTGGTGTCAGTGGACGAGAACATGACCGTGACATCGGGCTTCAAGGTTCTGTCCTCGAGCTTTGTAGCCCCAGAGACCAATCCACTCTTTGAGAGTTCCAACTCCTGGGCCAACTCCTTGTTGTTGAGCCCTTCCAACAAACCAATTCCAGGGATACAAGACAGCCTCGCCGTGAAGACGGTAGCTGCGGCACGGGCCTGGCGAGAGTCGTCTGCAGTGATCTTCACGAAGATCTTCGCCGAGGACCGTCCAGCCCAAGACTCTGCCGGAGAAAACAGTGCAAGGCCGACAAAAGCGAAAACAGCAAGACTCCAGGGACGCCAACGGTTCGATGCAATCATTCAAAACACCTCTGTGTATTCAGCAATAGAAATCAGTGTAGCATCGCAGTGAGAAGAGTTCAAAGAGGGCTTTGATACGGGAAATGTCTCACATGGCCGAGTACATATTCACGCAGGGTCCGAGGCAAGCACCTTGTTCGGAAGCGCAGTTGCCGAGGAAATCGGGGTCCTCGGACTCGATGGCATTGAGGCATGCGGAGTAAGCAAAGTTGCACTTCGAGCTACACATGCCGCCGTCGGTGTACTTGCTGACACACCCGAATTCGTAGGCGCACTGGGCGGTGGCGTAGGAGTCAGAGGCTGAACAGAACCAGTAGCAAGCCTGGGAGGCTCGGTACCCATCCGACTCAGGAGGACAGCCTTGAAAACAAGAGTTGTCAGCGTCGATGGCATCCCCGCACGCCATGGACTCATCCTGCTTGCACGACCCGTCGAAGGCATCCATAACTGTGATAGCCGCAGTCCCTTTGAACTCCTTTCCACCGGCATCCTTCAGAGTGAAGTAGACATTGTAATCCCCTGCTGCGTCGGCGTTGAAGATGACAACCACCGGGCAACTTTCAAAGCTCCCCCAGGAAAGGGACACACCGGACAAAATATTGGTATCGAGTGTTGCCGGGAAGACCACATCTAAGGGACAAGAGACGGTGATATCGAGGTCGACGCCGGCGATTCCCTTACCCGGTACCTGCACAGTGAGCCCATCGCCGGTGTTGTTATTGTTGTTGTTCGTGTCGTCCTTCTTGGGCTCTTCTCCCCACTGCGAGATCTTGATTCCACTGAAATCGATGGTGCTGTCAGTGGCCGTATCCACATCAGGGGTAACCTCGGGAACGGTGTTGGGAGAAAGAACCATAATGGTCCCAAAACCGATGTTGGGAATGGGGACGACAACTTCCGTTTCCAGTCCCTGCACCGGGTAACTTCCGATGAAGATGTTGTTGGGCACCGCGATGGACGACGACCCGTCAATCCCCGTGGTGGGCATGGGTATGTTGGCAGCGTTGGCGGCTTCCACCAGCACATCGTCCATCGCTGCTTCCAAGGCGTCGTTCAAGGCTTCTTCGTCCAAAATCACGGACACTGCCTCGGAGGGAGTGTTGGTGCTGGTCGATACTGG